>JBKGXW010000024.1:0-31592 GCA_046546395.1 Halanaerobiales bacterium | reverse complement strand
ATGTCACCGGCTTCATGAATAGAGGCAAAAGCTATTTTGCTGCTGTCACTTGACCAGGCAGGTGCTACATTGTGCACCTCTGTTGTATTGGTAAGTTTCCGGAAATTAGTTCCGTCAGAGTCAATTGTACAAATATTAGAAAAAGCACTTTGTTCATTCTTATCATAAATCCCTAAAGAAAATGCAATTTTATCTCCATCCGGTGACCAGACAGGTTCCCCAGGAAAATATTTATATCTATCGTTTTCAGAAAAAGCTGTAAGCTGTATGGGAATACTACCATCGTTTTCCCCAATGAATAAATTTGTATTACTAAGTCGGTCTGAAGAAAATACAAACTGATCACCTTCAGGTGAATAATCGGGATATTTATTTATACTACTATCTGAAATCAAAACATTCCTGGACTGTGTCACAAAATCATAATAGTATATCGCATATTCATTGGCAATACTAATATCAACTCCTGAATAAATAATCTTACTTCCGTCAGGAGCCCAGGATAAACTTGTAATATTATTTATAGGAGAAATAAGCTGGTCAACTCCTGAACCATCAGCATTCATTACATAAATTGCATCACCGTTTCCTGACCTGTCTGAAATAAAGGCGATACTACTCCCGTCCGGTGACCATGCAGGCCTATAGTCATCATAAGAATTATCTGTCAGACGTTTTTGCACAGTACCTTCCTCATTCATAATAAAGATATCTCCCTGATAAGACTCTCCAGAAGAAAAGGCCAGATATTCAGGACTATCAACTTCTTCAACAAGATCATCAGATGATGATTGACACCCACTTATTAAAACTGCCCCTAAAAACACAATTAAAAACATACATATAAACCGTCTCATGTAATTAAACCCTCCCATTTCTAAGTATTGTATACTATAATTATAAGTCATTGATAGGGGGTTTTGGTTCGATATATTGCTGTTTGACGTTGCAAAAATTGCTAAAATTACTGCAGATAGTTTTCAGAATTGATTGACTTTTACTTCTGCCTAGAGTATAATTATTTTATAATTTGGTATATATTAACTGCGGGGAGATTCTCATGAATACACTTTTTAATAAAATTATCAAAAACATACCATCGGATTTATCCGCCCAACTAACTATTAAAGACTATTCCAGTAGTAAAATATCAATAATAAGAGTGGAAAATGCCTTTGCTACTCCTAATGCCTATGATACTTATAAATTTTTATTACCACTTAATTCCTACAAATACCCGGACGAAATAATCGGTAAAAATAAGTACCAGCTGAAAAACGAAGAAATTATTCCGATTAATCCAGGGCAACCACACTGTTCTGAAATTTATAATGAACCTATTATTAAAATACCTCCTGTTCTGGTTATATTTATCGATAAAGAATTTATAGAGGATACTGCAAAAAAAACATTCGAAGAAAGTGAAGTGGTATTTATAAATAAAAGTTGTAAGATTAACAACAAGCTAAGGAAATTAATTAATTTATTTATTGAAGAATACATCCATCAACAGACCGGCTATCAACTGATCCTGGAAAATCTGAACATGCAGATTACAATTAATATCTTGAGGATATTAAAGAATAATTGTACAAATAATATAGACAACAAAAGTTATTTTGATAAAAAATCGGTCAATTATCTTATTGATTATCTGCACGAAAACTTTAATCAAAAATTAGCCCTGGATGAATTAGCCAGAACTATCAACTATAGTCCTTTTCACCTGATTAGATTGTTTAAGACTGAAACCGGTAAAACCCCCTTTGAATACCTGCTGGATATAAAAATAAATAAAGCTAAAGAATTATTAAAATCTACTGGATTATCTATTAAAGATATATGTTTTTCTTGCGGTTTTAATAATCGTAGTCATTTTAGTGTAATATTCAAGAGAAAAACTAACTATTCTCCTTCTCAATATCGAAAGATAATAAAACGGTAATTTAAAAGAGTCTTTCCACAGGAAAGACTCTATCTTAATTATATTAATCCATTAATCACACTCTGGCAGGAAAGGTACAAACTGGATTGGTACTGCTTCTCCCTGTTCCACGGGAAAAGAAAAGGGTATTATTACAGATTCATTGGGAGTAGTAACTACTATCTGTCCTGTAAGTGTGCCTGCTTCGTTTCTAATCAATAGTTGCTGTGATTCTTCCAGGAGAACTATGTCAAATTCATAGACACCATTATAATCAGCAGTAGCACCATCCATTACCAATGTTCCTGTCATATCAAGTGAAATTGGGGTTCTGTCACCAGGTTGTGGATCATCCGAAAAGGTGAAACTGCCATTACCCGAAAGGGTTCCCTGAACTTCAGGCAGAGAAAAAATTAATTCCCAGTCAAATTTCCAGAGACCACCGATTCCATTACAGCTAAACATACGCCCCCTACTCACAACACCGTCCATGGACATCTCACCTTCAACCAGGGCATGACGACCCATGACATGATCCTGAACATTAATTTCAACCAGTTCTTCAGCCTGTAGAAGCATACCATCAGTATTTTCATATCTGTAAAGAATTTCAATCTCGGCATTTCCTGACGTTTCACTCTTAAACAATACATTACCAAGACCATTTTCATCAGTCTTTAATTCAAGAGGGGTTACGGTTCCTACACCTTCATGCTCTATTATAGTAGGACGTTCTGACAATATATAATTATCACAGTCTACCAACTTAAACTCAACTATCAATTCTTGATTAACACCAACAGTAAATACATTTTCTTCACATTCCACTCCGGCATTGATAGCTGAATTTTCTTCTTCGCGTATTTTTCTCTGATGTTCTCGAATTATTTCCAGCATAGGTGTCATCTGTTGTGCTGCAGCTTGACTAAGATGCTTCTCCAGATCTACAACATCCCATCCGTCCATACTTTCTTCAACTTTTACTTGATGTACGCCTCTCTCTTTCGGGTCAATAAGGGTCATTTTAATAATAGCAATGCCAGCATCCTCTTGATTGGCTTCTACTGTGAGTTCATATTCATTTCCCATAAGCTCCGGGCTTTGCTTATCTGAATCAGTTAAATTAACAAAATTTACATCTTCCCTGTTTAATTCAATAGTCTCATTTATTGCTAACTCTATTAAATTATTGCCTGTATCATACTCCATTATCAACACTCTCGGTGGAATACATTTACCTCCGGCATATTCTGCGTAGACAGTATTTCCCTGGAGTACAAATAACCCAATTACTAAAAAAATATGAATCAACACAATTTTAAAGGTCTTATCTTTCAAAACCCTCCTTAACATTAGCAAACCTCCTTTATGTCTTTGGTTTTCCAGCATATTTTTTAATTGTCACTCTTCCAATAATAAGAGCCCTCCCATTTTTCATAATATAATATGATTCAAACACAAAAGGGTTATATTAAGCAAATTACCCTGCAGCACAAGATAACCTTTTTGTGTGCATATCATAATTTAATTATAAATCATAAACATAGAGAGTTAGTTTATTATATTGCTATATTATGTTTTTAATATTGCTAATATTTGTTGAATATCTATCAGATAACTGATATTATATATTAAAAAAGTCAGGAACATATTGGCTACTGATATTATAATTTTCTTGACATTTAGACAAATATAAAAATAAGCTTATGAAAGAATGGTGAAACGATGAAAAAGAAATGTCTTAAGAGTGGCACTATAATAGTCCTATTTATTCTGTCTGCAATTCTATCCCTTTACGGACTGGGCACACCTGAACCCCTATCTTCTACGGCTGCAGAGGATGTCTTTTCTGCCGGACGGGCAATGAAACATGTAGTAGCAATTGCACAGAGACCACACCCTACAAGATCAATCGAGAATATTAAAGTAAGAGATTATATTGTTACACAGTTAAGAGAACTGGGTTTAGAACCTGAGATTAACAAATACGGTCAGATACATAATGTTCTTGCAGTAATGGAAGGTAGTAATCATATTGAGGATAGCGGGAAGATCTTTATCGTTAGTCATTATGACTCTGTCCCGGAAGGTCCTGGAGCCAGTGATGATGGTGTTGCTGTAGCAGCAATGTTGGAATCTCTAAGGGCTTTAAAGGATTTACCACCACTTAAAAATGATATAGTATTCCTTTTCACCGATGGTGAAGAGATTGGTTTACGCGGCGCCAGGGCATTTATGGATAACAATCCCCTGGCAGATGATATTGCACTTGTTCTGAATCTAGAGGCAAGAGGTACGGGTGGTCCATCTATTATGTTTGAAACCAGTGTTAATAATGGAAGACTAATTCAGGAATTTGCAAAAGCTGTACCTTATCCTGTTGCAAATTCACTATCATATGAAATATACAGTAGGATGCCTAATGACACAGACCTGACAGTTTTCAAAAATGCCGGATTTCCTGGTCTCAACTTTGCGTTTATCTTTGAGGGTATGAATTACCATACTAAATTTGACAATATTGAAAATGTTGATAGGGGGTCACTGCAGCATCACGGGTCATATACTTTATCACTATTAAAACATTTTGCTAATATGGATTTAGCAAATACAAATTTTAATTCTCCGAACCATATATATTTTGATATAATGGGGAAATTCTTAATACATTATCCAGTATCCTGGGCAATCCCTATACTTGTTGTAGTTACTGCACTTTTTGCCTACTATATCTTTAGTAATAAAAAGGAAAATCTGATAAGTATAAAAAATATAGGGCTCAGTTTAATATATATTTTCAGTACTATTACTATTGTTTTTCTTATAAACAGTTTAGTAAAATCTTTAAGTATCTATATACTGAAAGGGATAGATACTGTTTATAATATATATCCTTATAATCTTTTCCTTAACTATCTTTATTATAGTGATATTTTTCTCACGGTTTTTACTTTAGTTACTGTAGGAATTACACTTATATGCTGGTTAGTGTTCAGGAAAATCTTCAAGATTACCAATGATACAACTAATCTATTGAGTACTACCCTATTAACCTGGCTTATACTGGGCGGAATATTAACAATTATAATCCCTGGAGCTAGCTATCTGTTTGTTATACCTCTGCTAATTACTTTAGTACTTAATATTATCATAGAGTTGATTGATAACTTCACCAACCTGGAAATAAATAAAAACTTTATTACTGCAGCAATTTTTATGTTTATCGGGACATTCTTCATATTCCCGATGACTTATCTTATTAATCAGGCCATGGGATTAAATATAATAGTCCCGGCAATGATATTAATGGTATTACCTTTACTACCAGTAGCCCCAATTCTAATAAGAAACAAAAAACTATCTGTTGAATTAAACGAATTCTCTAAAAGCATGTAGTGTCATAGTTTTGTCAGATAAACAATTAACCCATTCAATAGTACTTTCATGTTCAGTACAGGAGAATGGGTTTTCTTCTTATTCAAACATTTTCTACAATGTAGTAAATTTTCATATTAAGTCATAATATTAACTATAGATACGTTAAAATATTATAGCCCACATATTCTCGAAGCCTACATATAAATGGAAGATATACATCAGATATATACTCACCAGTACCAGACCATTATACTTTCGATATCCATTATATATCAATCCAAAGATTACACTGGTCATTACCAATATGAGTGTAATAACATAATCAAATGAAAGCATACTATCTGTAACAGTTATAGGATTTATCATTGCTGAAAGAGAAGTTGCTAAACCAATGTTAAGGACATTGGCCCCTATGATATTACCAACTGATAAACTCTGATGTTTCTTTACCAGAGCCATAATAGATGTAACCAGTTCAGGCAATGAGGTTCCAAAAGCAACCATAGTTAGTGAAATAATATAACTTGGTATACCAAGAATTGTTGCAATTTTAACACCATTATCCACCAGCAGTTGAGCACCCACAACAACCAATACTGCTCCCAGTATCAGGGTAGATGTAATTTTAGTCATACTTATATTATCTAATTCAACATCATTATCCGGAACTACTGATACACCACTGTGTTCTCGAAATGCCTTTGCTGAAATATATAGATATATGACCAGAAGTCCCAGTAAGTAAATACCATCTACTCTGCTGATAAGGTTGTCCATTGAAAGGACAATCAATAATACCACAAACCCAAGTAAAAACATTCCTTCCTTGCGGAATAGGCTTTTATTAATAGATATATTTGATAATAATATTAAAACACCCAGGATAAATCCAGTATTGATATCAATTGAACCAATGGCATTACCAAGGGCAAACTGAGATTGTCCCTGAATAGAAGCATTTACAGAAGCAGCCACCTCAGGGAGGGTTGTCCCCAGACTGACTATTGTTGCACCTATAATTAGTTCTGATACCCTTAACTTACGGGCTACTATTACAGCAGAATCTATAAAGATGTCTCCACCTTTAATAATAACAACTAACCCAAGTACAAATATAATAAATGACATATATTCCAATTAAATCATCCTTCTCTCGGGGGTTCATACTAAATCCGTTTTTATTGATAAAATATATAATACAAAGTATATACTACAAATAATTATAATAACTATTTAAAATCTCTATTAGAAGACAGTAATTAAGATAAACACCATTCAACGCTAGCGATTATTATTCTTTTCATCATTTCATGATCCAGAACTTCCAGTGTATGTCCAGGAGTTATGCAACAAACACGACCTTCTTTATAAGGATGCACCCAGCCCGCAATGGAAAATCCGAATTCATCACTTTCAGCTTTAAGTACAGGTGTGGTGTCTTCTTGATCTACTTCTACAAAATACTGTTCGTCAACTATGGTAAATTCTTCAATTTCTTTTGTTATATAATGTCCATTTTCAATTGCTTTTATCTTGATCTCAGGGTGTTCAGGTGGATGTTCTATAAAATGTCCTCTGGTAATTTCTCTAAATAAACCATCTGTAGGATAACCAGCTAGACCGGAATGTAAAACAAGTATAGAGCCACCTTCAGATATATACTTATCCAGGATTTTCTGATGGTTCTCTGTCATCCAGATCTCATCACTCTCTTCAGGGTTCAGCTGACCTGATGCAGCCAAAATAAATAAATCATATTTGTTTATTTCGTTCCAGTCAATCTCCTGATGATTTTCTTTGATTATAATGGAATACTGATCACCTTCCTCAAAAATATTGTTTAAACCCTTGCGTAAATAATCTTCCGGGTGGTAGAAATCTCCTACTAAAGCTAATATTTTCTTCATTAATAAAACACCTCTTTTGATATATTTTATATAGTATTAGTTGCTATAATATATAGAGATAGTTATAACAAATAAAATTATTTTAGCCACTTAAATTATATTATATAAATCCAGCTAATACAAATTAACTTTTCAGAATCTCCTCCATAACCGTTGCTAATCTACTCAGACATTTTGTGCCACAGGCACTACGTATTTAACCAAACCATATATGAACAGTTTAATGTTGCTATTAAACCTCCTATCATTCTTAATTATGTACAATTCTGCTAAAGATATATTATATCGATTAATATCCTGGCCTATTACTAGTTATCCTATATTTTCTTAATAGATATTTTTAATAGGTATCTATTTATTAGATAGCGATATATTTAATCGTTTTCTCAATAAGTAATACTATAAAGGAAAGGGGTACTCTCAACAAGTACCCCTTTCAGCTAAATCTATTTTTTTGATAAAATAAAATCACTATATAAATACTTGGTCTAAAAATATTTTTCACTCTAGTTAACTTACTATATTTATCCACCATATTTTACTTCAATAGCACCTTTAACCTTGCAGACATCATCACAGATTCCGCATTTTATACAAATATCTGGATTTATCTCGTGTTTTTCCTTAAGCTCACCAGAAATTGCATCCACCGGACACTCTTTTGCACAGCGGGTACAGCCAACACAATTATCTGTAATGTATATCTCATCTATTCTATCACCTTCAAAATCTATAGCATTTGTGGGGCATTTCTCTGCACAGATACCGCAGTTTACACATTTCTCATAATCAATTACAGCCAGATTATCTTCCATGGTAATGGCATCCACAGGACAGGCGCGAGCACATAAGCCACAGCCAATACAACCCACTTCACAGATCTTACGTACAAGTTTTCCTGAATCGTGAGATGAACACCTGATATGATTTATTTTATCAACAGGAACCAGCACAATTATACTGCGGGGGCATGCTGTAACACATTTGCCGCAGGCAGTACACTTGTCAGGGTCTATTTCTGGTAGACCATTATCACCCATTACAATAGCGTCAAATGGGCAGGCAAAGGCACAATCACCCAGGCCCAGACAGCCAAACTGACATGATTTGGTACCACCGCTTACCATATTAGCTGCTTTACAGGTTTCTACACCCCTGTATTCAGCAAGACGCTGTGTTTCCTTCCAACCGCCTTTACATAATACCTGAGCCACATCTCTTACTCCAACAGTAAATTCTGATGAACCCATTATTTCTGATATATGCTTTAATGTAGACTCTCCACCGACTGGACAACCACTAACCGGCGCCTCACCATTTACTACTGCTTCAGCAAAAGCTGCACAACCGGCATATCCACAGGCACCACAGTTAGCACCCGGGAGCCCTTCTTCTATTCTATCTATTCTATTATCACGTTCTACTTTAAAGGCATTTGCAGCAAAACCCAATCCAGCTGCAAGTAAAGCCGCAAGACCTCCCATACTCAAAAGGGAATACATATAAACAGGACTCATTCTTTCACCTCCGAATTAGTCATATATCTCTTGAAATAGTTCATAAAGTTATCAAAAATTTATAGTATATCTATCCAGCAAAACTATATTAACCGGGAATCATGCCCGAGAAACCCATAAAAGCCATGGCCATAATACCGGCAATTATCAGAGTTATTGGAACCCCCCTGAGTACTGGTGGCACATCCCCGAATTCCAGGTTCTCTCTTAATCCAGCCATCAAAACAATAGCCATGGTAAAACCAACACCTGCTGCAAAACCAAATACAACACTTTCAATAAAGTTGTATCCATTAAGCGGTATCAGCAAAGCGAGCCCCAGAATTGCACAGTTCGTTGTGATCAGCGGCAGAAAGATACCCAATGCCTTATATAGGGCAGGACTGGTCTTTTTGATAAACATCTCCACAAACTGAACAAGTGAGGCGATTACTATAATAAATGAAACATACTGAAGGAATGGCAAATTGAACATCTCCAGTATAAAAGTATTAATCAACCAGGTTGCCATACCTGTCAGGGTCATAACGAAGGTAGTAGCCAGGCCCATACTGAAGGCAGTCTCTACATGCTTGGAGACGCCCAAAAATGGACAGATCCCAAGGAACCTTACCAGAATAAAATTATTTACCAATACTGTACTTACAAATAAAAGTATAATCTGGGTGAATTGCTCCATCTTAGCTCACCCCTTTTCTTGAAATATAATTCATAAATCCAATTAAAATACCAAGTGAAATAAAAGCCCCTGCCGGCAGAACCATAATAATCATCTGCGGATACCATTCGCCTAGCAGTTGAAGTCCAAATACTGAACCCATACCAAGTAATTCACGTACTATACTTAAGACAACTAATGCCCAGGTGAAACCAACACCCATACCCAGTGCATCAGCAATAGAACGATGAACAGGATTGCGTGAAGCAAAGGCCTCCTGCCTTCCCAGTATCAGACAGTTTACTACAATCAAAGGCACAAATAGACTAAGAGATGCTGCTATACCTGGAAAGAAAGCCTTTAAGAAATAATCAACAAAGGTAACAAATGTTGCAATGATAAGAATATAACTGGGGATACGAACATTATTGGGTATTAATTTTTTAATTAGTGAAATAACTATCTCAGATGCCAGCAAAACAAAACTGGTAGCCAGTCCCATAGCAAATCCATTTATTGCTGTATTGGTAACTGCCAGTGTAGGACACATACCGATAACCAGCCTGAATATAGGGTTTTCCTGCCATAATCCATTTTTGAAATCCTTTAATAATTGCATTAAACTTCACCCCCATAAGCAAGCGTTAACGTAGAAATAGCTTCTTCGATAATATTAGTGACTTTCTCAGATGAAATTGTAGCGCCAGAAATAGCTTCAACCTCATCATCGGATTCAATTGGATGCTTCACGACTTCAAAATCTCCATCACCAAAAGGTTTATTATAATAATTTTTTTCAAACTCTTCAGTAGTAATGTTAGCCCCCAGACCAGGGGTCTCCGAGTGATTCAGTACCCTTATGGCATAAATTTTTCTTTCTTCAGGATTAAACCCAATCATCATCTCAATCTGACCCTGGAAGCCACCACCAGCAGCTATCATTGCTACTTCATTATCTGCATTACCCTCATAGAAAGTAATACCATCTATTTCAACTTCTTTGAAGCTGTCAGACTCAGGTAGAACTGCTCCTAATGCTTTTTTTCTAGCTTCCTCCTGATGTTCTTCAATCATAGGAGTAGTCCACTCATACACAAAAGCCAGAGACAGAGCCGAAACAATCCCGATAATCGTAAGTGTTATAACCAATTTACTCAATTAAGCCACCTCCCCAAAACTTCGAGGTCTTGTATAACGGTTTAAAAGCGGAACTGCTGTATTCATTAAAAGAATAGAATATAATACACCCTCCGGGTAACCGCCCCAGAGACGGATAATAACCACTATAAGCCCGGCACCAATACCAAAGGTCCATCTACCCCTCTTTGTAATAGGTGATGTAACCATATCAGTAGCCATATAAAAAGCTCCAAGTATTAGCCCACCCCCCAGAAGGTGAAAAATTGGATCCTGGCCTGCTATAAGTGTCACCAAAAATACCATGCCGACCATACCAAATGGTATTCTCCAGTTGATATATCCCTTATATATCAGATAGGCAGCACCCAGTAACAATGCTAGTGCTGATGTTTCACCCAACGAACCACTGATATTACCTATAAATAATTGCCAGTAATCAGTTACAACACCTTCTGATATCTGTAGGGCAAGTGGTGTCGCAGAAGTAACGGTATCATAAGCCTTATTGAAATATTCAGGCCAGGTGGTCATTCTAACTGGATAAGCAGCCAGCAAAAAAGCCCTTCCTACCAGAGCTGGATTGAAAGGGTTGTGGCCCAGTCCACCAAAAACATGCTTACCAAGTCCAACTGCAACTACACTACCTACCAGAACCATCCAGAGTGGCGAAGTCGGTGGTAGTGTCAAAGCCAGTAAGATACCAGTAATAACTGCACTCCCATCATTAATTGTTATTTTCTTTCCTCTAACTCTTTGAAACAAATATTCAGTAGTAATACAGCCAAAAACACTAACAATAATAATACCAAAGGCCTGTACACCGAAGAAATAAATCGCTGCCAGTATTGCAGGTATTAAAGCCTTAACTACAGACCACATGATATCACTAACAGTAGTCACATCTCTCACATGTGGAGAAGATGTAACTACCAACTGATCATTCATCATGATATATTCACCCCTTACTACGACTTACGCTTATTCGCTATTACTTCCGCTTTACCAATTTTTATATATTGCATTAACGGCCTTTTAGCCGGACAGATAAATGAACAGGATCCACATTCAATACAATTTAATACCTGATATTGTTCCAGTTCTTCCAGCATATCATGAGAAGCATATTTTGATAAATTCACAGGCATCAACAACTGTGGACAGACATCCACACAGCGTGCACACTTGATACACGGCTGTGGCTCAAATAAAGCAACTTCTCTATTTGTCAGCACAACAACACCAGAGGTACCTTTAACTGCAGCAATACTCAGATTCGGCTGAGCAAAACCAGTCATCGGACCACCAAGAATAACTTTAGCCGCATCATCTGTAAGTCCACCGGCCTCTGCTACCAGGTCTTCAATAGAGGTACCAATACGGTATATCAGGTTGACAGGTTCCTTTACACCCCGCCCAGTGACAGTCACTGTACGCTTAACAAGCGGCATTCCAGTCTGTATAGCATCAGAAACGGCTACAGCTGTGGAAATATTATTGACAACAACTCCTACATCCAGAGGTAGTCCCCCTGCAGGTACTACACGATTCAGAATAGCCTTAATCAACATTTTTTCCCCACCCTGTGGGTACTTTGTTTCCAGAACCTTTACTTCAATTCCATCTTCTGAAGCAACAGCCTGCTGCATACTCTCAATAGCATCTGGCTTGTTTTCCTCTATACCTATAAAACCCTTTTCAACTTCCAGGGCTTTCATAAGTGCTTTCATTCCATAAACAACATCATAAGAACGTTCCAACATCACCCTGTGATCAACAGTAAGATATGGTTCACATTCAGCACCATTGAGAATAAGATACTCTACTTTCTTTCCTTCCGGAACAGATAACTTAACATGGGTCGGGAACATAGCACCACCCATACCAACTATACCTGCTTCTTTAACAATATTTTTTATTTCTTCAGATTTTAAATCTTCCAGATTTCCCGGTGAACTGATTCCTTCATCAAGTATATCTTCTTCATCAGCCTCAATTACAACTGCCTCTGTCTGTCTTCCAATTGGTGACAAGACTTTCTTGACTTCTTTGACAGTACCTGATACTGAAGCATGAATCGGCGCAGATACAAAACTATCAGAATCGCCTATCTTCTGTCCCAGATCAACATGATCTCCCTTTTTCACCAGAGGTTTGCAGGGAGCGCCAATATGCTGCTGCATAGGAATTGTAACTACGGCTGGTCTTGCCGCTTCCCTGAAAGGTATATGACTGGACAGATCCTTATTATAATCTGGATGAATACCCTGTTTAAACGATAAAGCACACATTATTTTCACCCCTTTGAATAGAAAATCACCTATTTTATGATTAGCTAATAACTATTTTAAACAAAAAAATAATAAATATTTGGTATAAAACAGCACGAAATAGGTTAATTGTCTCATCTTATATTATTTGATTCGTAAATGAAATACTGGTTCTAAGTTAACGATATATATATATATATTGCGATTTTTGTTTACATCTGTCGAAAACTAACTCTATTTACAACTAAACATATTATAATACATCTATGAGACAAAAACAACCTAAAAAAAATTCCCACTAATTAGTGGGTTATAAATGTATCATATCCAAGAGATTTTACTTTTTTCTCCGTTTCTTCAGCCTTCTCACGATCAGTGAAAGCTCCTATCTGTACTTTATATGGGAGATTTTCATCTGCTATAAAAACCTGAAATCCTTTTTCTGTAAGTTCATTACCTAACTGTTTTGCATTCTGCAGGCTATTAAAGGCACCTACCTGAATCACATATACATTATCACTCTGTAACTGGTTCTCTGTCTGTAGATTAGTTCCCAGAGTATCACCTGTATTTGTGTCAGGAGTATCTGTATCTCCTTCTATCTCTGGAGAAGAGTCAAGCAAAATATTTTCTGAACTGCTTTCTTCAGTACCTTCCTCATCCAGTATAATCTCTTCTTCAACAACTGTATTACCTGGATCTGCTAATTGTGAAGATTCAGGATTCTCTCCAGTAACCAGTTGTATAAACCAGTTTCCTAGTAGATATCCTACCAATAATCCTAGCATCGCCAGTACTATAACCAATACTGTTAAGGACATATTATTACTTCGCTCCATATAATCACTCCCTTCTTAATACTATTATGATAAAGTTCTTCATTTTATACCTTTTAAAGTATGTTTTAATCCACATTTATTATACTTAATGTAGCTTTTTTCACCTCAGATATATTATATAATGAACCAACAATACATATTATATCATCTTTCTCGGCATTTTTTAATACATATTCTACTGCTTTTGAGAGAGGTGCTATTACCTGACTATTTATTCCAGCATTATCTATCTCACTTTTTAATATATCTGAGCTAAGTGCCCTTTCGCTGTCATTCTCTGATATTACTAAATTTATATCACCCAGTCGTAACAATTCTTCACTTATTTTTTTCATATCTTTGTCGCTCAGCAGAGCCAGTGTTATATATATCTTTCCTTCACCGACCTTTTTCCTATTTATGAGTTCTTTTACATAGGAAACAAACATAGCAATGCCATCAGGGTTATGGGCACCATCAACTATAAGTAAAGGTTCTTTCTTCAGGACCTCCATTCTTCCAGGTATAAATGCCTTTTCAAGTCCTTTCTTTAATGTACTTTTTTTTATATTGTATCTATTGGATAATTGTTGAACTATATTAATAGCAAGAATAGCATTTCTTATCTGGTATTCACCCAGGAGGCTTATTCTATACACCTCTTCGGCTAAATTCACTTTCTTTTCTTGTTTTTCTACTTTGCTTAATTCCTCTTTGCTTAATTCTTCTTTGCTTAAATCTTCTTGATTATATAACTCCTTTTTCTCATATAACTTTTTCCCTGAAAAATTAGTCTTACTATCAAGTTCAGTCTCTTTAATGTGCTCAGTAATAAAATCTATATTTCCATCATTACTAAACCTTGAATTAGACGGATTTTTTCCTATAAAGAAAACAGTAAAAGTCTGGCCTTCAAGTGAACTTTCTTTAATATGATAATCAAATAGATCAAAAACTTTAAGTATTTCTGACCCTCTTTTTCTGGCAATAAATTCAATTTCATTAAGAGCCTTTTTATCTCTGACTCCGGTGACCACAGGGACACCACTCTTGATAATTCCGGCTTTTTCCCGGGCTATCTCTTCAACCGTATCCCCCAGAATGGATGTATGTTCAAGGCTGATACTTGTAATTACACTAATTAGAGGAGACCTGATTATATTGGTAGCATCAAGCCTACCTCCCAATCCAACTTCAAGGAGTAATATATCTACATCCTGTTGGTAAAAATAAAGAAATGCTATTGTAGTAACTAATTCAAAAAAACTCGGTTCTCCAAGTTCTGTCTCTTTTATTCTGTCTATAACTGGTTTCATAAGTACAATTATTTCTTCAAGTTCATCTGTGGTAATTTTCTCTCCATTTATCTCGATTCTTTCGTTAAATTCAATTAAATGAGGTGAGGAATATACTCCAACTCTGTAACCTGCTTCACTGTATATACTTTTTAAATAACTAATAGTTGACCCTTTACCATTACTACCTGCAACATGAATTATATTAAGTTTATTTTCAGGGTGACCAAAGGGCTCCAGAAGAGCATTAATTCTTTCCAATCCAGGCTTATACCCGCCTTTCGTCCCAAACTTTATAAAACTATTTATGTAATGATATGGATTCATCAAATTTTCTCCTTTTTTCTTGAAAAGTAGTTTTTATAAAAAAGTTAAACTTGAATAATGTTCTAATATTATATAAAATATAAACAAAGTTTTTAATCCAGGAGGTTACTATGGGAATATTACAAATATCCTTACTATCTCTATTTATTGCTCAATTTACAAAAATTTTCACACTATATCCATTTAATTTCAGCAGAATTATCGGTTCAGGAGGAATGCCCAGTTCTCATGCTTCCTTTGTATCAACGCTAAGTACCTCAATCGGCTTACAATATGGCTTTAGTTCTGATCTTTTCGCCATAGTAGCAGTTTTTTCTCTTATCATCATATATGATGCGGGAGGTGTCCGCAGAGCTGTTGGAGAACAGGCAAATGTACTCAACAAAATGATACGACACCTGGACCTGAAGCAGTTAAGTAGGGATCGTGAAAAAGAGATTATTATTGAAGACCTGAAAGAACTTGTCGGGCATACACCTTTTGAGGTCTGGATTGGAACAATGTTGGGCATAGGGTTGGCCTTAATCAATCACTTATACCTTTAAGGAAGTTTAAGGCCTCTTCCTTAGTTTTTACGACACCACTCCCCTGAGCATCAGCTAATTTATTTATTAATTCACCTATTTCAGGTCCTTCAGGAATATCAAACAATTCTATCAGTTCTTTGCCTGTCAACAAAAGCTCTTCTGTTCTATCTTTATACATATAATATCTATTCAGCATATTGTTGATATACTCTCGATAATCAGCAATCTCATCTTCACGTTGGTTTATCCTCATAGTGGCAGTCTTATCAGCAAGAGAATGAATCAGTACTGTAGGAGTTAGTGAACCAGCCTGCCGGAAAAATTTATGCCTGCCCTTATCTGTCAGATTCTGGGCTATATACAACAACATTGGTCTCATGTGAAACTTGATTATATTTTTGACAAATTTGACTTCTTCTCTACTATACTTTAACCCTTTAAGTAGACATGAAATCATCTCTGCCCCCACTTTTTCATGACCAAAATAATGAATTTTCTCACCCCTGTGAGATTTTGTTGCTATCTTACCGATATCGTGCAATATTGATGCCATTTTCAATAAATATATTTTATCATTGTCAAGATGTTTTCTATAATTCTTATCAAAAATAATCTCCTCCAGGGCTTCCAGCACCAACAGAGAATGGGTCCAGGCATCCTCACTGTGATGCTTATTCTCTCCTGTTGTTTTCATTCTCGATATACTGGGAATTATCGTAGATAGCAATCCGAATTCTTTCTCCAGATAATTTATTAATTGTGATGTATTTTCTACTTTCAATATTTTAATAAACTCTTCCCTGATTCTTTCCCGGGCAGGCTGTGCAGCCAGGTCGCTGAATTTCTTCATTAGCATGGTAGTCTCTTTCTCTATCTCAAAATCCAGTTGACCTTTAAACCTTATAGCCCTCCACAACCTCAATGGATCTTCAGCAAAAACGTCTTTTTGAGTAGCTCTTATCTTTCTATGTTTTAGATCGCTAGTCCCATTAAAAGGATCTATTATATGTTCAAATAAACGAGAACCCATAATTTGAATTACAGGAATTTCTACTCCATCTTCCCCCTCTATTCCTTTATAATCTTTCTTATAATCAGTCAGGCCGCGATATTTAGAGAAAACCAACAATAAATTTTCTATGACTGAAGGATCTTTAGTCTCCGTATATACTGGATAAGCAATAGCATTTATTGTAAAATCCCTTCTTGCCAGATCTTCCTTAATATTTTTACCATTCATCAAAGTAAAATCAAAACGCAGCTTATCTTTATCTACTCTATATATCTTTCTTTCTTGATCAAGAATAACAAAACTGCCCTCTATTTTATCAGCAAAATAGCGGGCCAGTTCTTCTACCCGCTGTTTAACACTTATATCTATATCCATAATACTACGAACAAGGAAAAGATCACGCAGTGTTCCACCCACAATATAGCTTTCAATTTCCTTTCTGAAAACAATATCTTTTAATATTTGTATATAGTCTGCCCACTCCTGCATCTTACACATCCTCATATCTATATTTCTAATACATGATAATGATAGGCATTAATGACCTTTGTATCTTTATATTCAATTATCCTTTCTCTCATTGCATAGGATAAATGTTGATGACCATGTATGAAATATTTTGGTTTAAATCTATCTATTATATACCTGAATGATTTAAAACCCCTGTGAGCATGACCCTTCCCATCATTTAAACCATATGGAGGATTATGGGTCAAAACAATATCTATTCTATCCCCAAATCTCATTCTGGGCCAGAGTTTCAAAACCTTCCACCACATCTGACGTTCCTTATACTGAACACCTTTGCCATTATACCAGACCGACCCCTCCAACCCAAGGATCCTTAAGCCTTTATATTCGATTATTCTACCATCTATATCTACACATCCCAGTGGAGGATCTTTCTCATATCTATCATCATGATTGCCTTTTACATAATATAGAGGGGCACCCCTGATAAGAGTCACCAGAAATTGAAGATATCCTGACTTCAAATCTCCCGCAGATAATATAAGATCAATATCCTGCCATCTATCAGGGTCGAAATAATCATATAATGCTTTATGTATCTCGTCAGCTACAAGTAATATCTTCAATATTTACTCCCCTTTAGTTTTACTATCATTCGAATTTTTTTCTGTATTTTTATCATTATTTTCTAAATGATTTTCCTGATACCAGCGTGAAGAAATATCCTTGAACGTAAAGTTATCTCCTATATCCCTGCCAAATTCCATGATTGAATCCAGTAAATTGTTGCATTAACTCAGGTCTTTCAAATTATTTGTATTTGGGTTATTTTTATAACTACTTCTGAAATTATTATCTTCCCTATTTTCGCTATCACCTTTCTTCTGGTAATTATTTTTTTGTATTTTATTTTCCTGAATTTCACGTATTGGATTTTTATTATCTGTACTTTTGTCAAGTCGGTCACTGTCTTTATCATATACTAATTCAAGACGGTCACCATCCTCTACATATTCATCTAAAGAAGCATCATGTCCATTTAGTGATAATCGGAAAGTATTCAAGAAAGGAGTAACTTTGTAATTTACATAATCAAAGACCTGACGTACATTGATTTTCCTTTCTCTGTAAACATAGTCATCCCCATTTTTTATCTGTTTATTTCCTTCAATTTTCTCTCCATTACAATACAAATTCCCCTGGGTTGGAACCTTCATTTTATTACCATTAAATATTATAGTGATACTCTCATTTAATTGAGTATTTATAATATCATTGACAGTAAAAGATTTCTTATCACTCTGAATAACAGTCAGCTCCATATCCTCATCAATTGGTATATCAAGATCAATTGGCCTATTATCTCCCAGTATCAATAATTCTCCCCTGGGTATATACTTTTCTTCATTATTTATCGTATATGAAATAAACTCATTTAATAGTTCATCAGGTTTCCTGTCATATACTTTTGCTATCAAATCCCGCATAGTTTCAAGCCGGTCATATTCTATTTCTGCCCCATCTTTTAATTCAGTATCACGTGTAACAACCAGACCATTTTGTAATATTTTTGGTCTAAGTACTTTTACTTGCCCATTTATCTTTATTGTATAGGCAGTTAATTCTGGAACAACATCACCAACTTTAC
Organism: Halanaerobiales bacterium; assembly: GCA_046546395.1. Classification (GTDB taxonomy): domain Bacteria; phylum Bacillota; class Halanaerobiia; order Halanaerobiales; family DTU029; genus JBDNGI01. Next base: position 12,703 of record JBKGXW010000024.1, on the reverse strand, counting down.
CAGAGGCATCTTCACCCTGTATCCCGGGCACAAATTCAATGTCATCTTCTGATTCAATATTTATTTCCAGGTCAGATATCTCTTCTCCATTATAGATAATATGTCCGGGTGTACCTATCTCACCCCTTAAAACTTTTAACTCACCATTTACAGTACAGGTCAATCCCAGTCCGGGATTACCCTGCAGCTTTTTGAAGTCAATTTCAGCAGCCAGCAGGGCATCTGCTATTGTTGCTTTATTAAGTGTAAATATTTGATGATTATATCCATTAACCTTCACATCAATAAAATTAGCTCTATCTTTATTTAAATATGAGGAAATGGCTATTCCAATGGGGGTATTGGCCTGTGCTGTACTGATACCATCAATTTCCCCGCTGACATTTTTTATATCACTATATTCCTTGATACCGACTCTCTCAGGTGATAATTCCAGAAATTTCGCAATGTTTTCCAAAAGCCGGGGTGTTAAGCTGCCGCCGCCAATGCAGATAACAGCCTGCGGTGGCTTATTATTCAACATCAATATAGCTTCACTAATCTGGGAAGCCAGGCTCTGGACAATAGTATCTATAGAGCTAAGAGCATCCTCAGCCTTAATAACAAGCTCCTGACTCAAAATATTACGTACAGTTACATCTTTCCCCTCATGTAAAGAACGTTTTATTTTTTCGCCTGTACCATAATCAAGTAGATATTTTTCAGCCAGGGATTCCGTAATTTCATCACCAGCTACAGGTACCATGGCATAACCCATCATAGTACCCCCTTTTGTTAAGGCAATGTCAGAGGTACCAGCACCTATATCAATCAATGCCAGATTAAAATTGTACATATCTTTAGGTATGACTACATTAGCGGCAGCAATAGGCTCAAGTGTAAGATACTCAACCTCTAAATCTGCCTTGTTTACTACAGTAAGTAAAGAGTCAACTACAATACGCGGTAGAAAAGTTGCAATAATTTTGGTCTCTATTTTTTTTCCCTTATGACCCTCAAGGCTACCGATACTCATGCCATCCAGATAATTTTCCTTAATACTGTAACCAACAAAATGATAATCCCTGGGTTCACCTTCTACCCTGGCTGCTGTTGCCAGTTGAGTCTGAGCTTTCTGAATAGCGCTGAATTCCAGTGACTTAACATCATCTTCTGTTATTAATTTTTTTTCTTCAAATTCAAATGAGTCTTCATAATCTATAGTTTTTAATGCACGTCCGGCAGCTGCGATAGAGACCCTTTCAAGTTTTATATCCAGTTCTGTTTCGAGTTCTTCTTTAACACGCCTAACCTGATTTGCCACCAGGTTGACATTATGAATCTGTCCATCAAGCATAGCCCTCTCTTCATGTTCAGCTACACTTGAGGCAAGTATTCTGTATTCACCTGCATTGTGCTCCATCACCAGGCCAATAACTGTTCTGGTCCCGATATCCAATGTAAATGTTAACTCACCCTGTTTATTCACAATTACTACCCCCCGGACTTACTTATAAATAGTGTTTGTATATCGCTATCAGCAATAATTTATATTTTCTCGCATTGTTTATAATTAGGAGTCTTCTCCATAACCGTTGGTAATTTACCCAGACATTTTGCTATTAAACTGAAGGAATTTGAAAAGTCTCCAGTTACGGACTGATTGCAAGAAGCCGATTAACAAAATCTTGTCTGAGCGATAGCGAGTTTGATTTTGTTGCTTCTTAATTGAAGGAGTAACTGGGAATTAGACTTTTCCATGAATGAAGTAATAGCAAAATGTCCGGACGTTTTCCAGCAACTAATGTGAAGATGAACCACAATTAGTAATTTAATATAAATATAATTTTCCTTATTACAATATTCGACCATCATTCAAAATATCCTGCCTATTTCCGGGATATAGTTAAAAAACTAATTTTAATATATATTTTCCAAATTATCATCTGCATTAATTTTTTGAAGTGTAGGTCTAGACTTTTCTGAAGTTTGTAGTTTTAAGTATATATCAGTTTTCATCTAGTTCCAGTTCAACAACAACAGGGCAATGGTCAGAACCCATTACATCAGTCAGTATTTTAGCATCCTTTAAGCCGGCTTCAAGACCATCAGTGATAAAATGATAATCTATCCTCCAGCCTGCATTTCTTTCCCTGGCCCTTGTACGGTAACTCCACCAGGAATAAGTTTCTTCTTCAGGGTAAAAGTAACGGTAGGTATCAATATATCCATGTTCCTCCAATTTATCAAGCCAGGCCCTTTCAATAGGCAAAAAACCTGAAGTATCTTCATTTGCCTTAGGATTTTTCAGATCTATCTCATGATGTGCTGTATTATAATCTCCAAAAATAATTAGTTCATGTCCCGCTTCTCGCAGTTCTTCACAAAAATCAAGAAAGGCATCATAAAAATCTAGTTTATATTGCAATCTTTTTTTATCCCTTTTACCATTGGGGAAATAGACGTTTAAAACAGTAAATTCTGGATACTCAACTACAAGAATCCTTCCTTCACTATCAAAACGTTCTATTCCCATGCCGTGTTTAACAGAAATAGGTTCTTTCTTACTATATATAGCAACACCACTATATCCCTTACGTTCAGCAAAAGAGAAATAAGAGTGATAACCATCTATATTCCTTAGATCGTCTGTAATCAGTTCATCCTGTATCTTGGTTTCCTGGAGACCAATAATATCAGGCTGCTCCTCTGCTATCCAGTCCAAAAACCCCTTTCTCTTAATAGCTCTGATTCCATTTACATTCCACGAATAAATCTTCATATTAAGTATCATTCCTTTCACTGCACTCAAGGCACAAAGATTGACAAAAGATTTCTTTCAAAACTATCTCCCCTTTTTATGTATCAGAAATTATTTTCCTGTGGATAATTTCGGACACTTATTAATTAGTTTTTATTGATAATTATTATTAATTACTATTCTATTTTATTTTCCTTGAAAAATCAACAATTTTAAGGTGTTATTTAACACCATATTATATTCATCACACTATTACCCCAATATATTCAATATTCATCACAGTAATTTATTATTTTTTGTTAAAATTGTAATTTTTTATCTAATGCTATATAATATATTCAAACACAAAAAATCATATTAAGCAAATAGCAAATTATAAAATTTATTATGGAGGGAAATACTTATGAGAAAATTAATCTTACTTATAATACTATTCTGTTTAATCCTGGCATTTAATGCCTATGCAGATTCTGATTACGTTCTAGATCCAGGCTGGGAATTGTATTACAATGAGCACTTTGGTTTTATTTATCCCGCGGAATGGACTATTTATAGTGAAGAAACTGAAAATAGTGATGAAATTTCTTTAGTTAGATTTGATGTAAAAGAAGGTTACTTATTTGGTATTGTAATGTCTGAAAGTGAGGAATTTTCTTCAATTTCTTGTAAATGTGACTTCTACACACACATGGAGAATGAATTACTTTCAGATACTTATGAAAATGTTATAATTAATGATTACAGAAGAACTACTATTGACAGCTTACCAGCATACAGAATCATCTATACAGTTAATGATCCGAAAAAAGGAGAAAAATATAAGGCATTAAATACTTTTGTATATTATCAGCCGGGACAAATCTTTATAATAGTTGCCAATACACCTGAAGAAGAATTTGATGAAGAGCTATTTAATAAGATAATAGACTCTATAGAAATCTATAGGTAAATAAGTTAAATCATAAAAAGGGCTGTCTCAAAATGACACGCCCCCTTCTCTAACTGATATTATATACTATTCCTCTTCATCTTCCTTCTCCATTCCAGCATACCTGGTAAATTTTCCTCTGATAAGATATGAAATCCAGAAAGAATAAATACTCATCACAAAAAATATAAAATAACCCCTCCACATTAAAAGGTAATAAATACCCGGGAACACCGTCAGACATGGAATTGTTGTCAATATATGTCTGTTTCCAATATAAAAGGATGCCTTGAAAGCATCAATAGTACTGATATGATATCGAGCCAATAAAGGATATATATATATACTTACAATTACCCCTTCCAGCAGTAAGATAAGCTGGATTGGGCCAAAAATAACACCAATACCTCCCATTAATTCGATATTTACTATATTCGTATACACAATTGAAAAAAACACAAATAAAATTAACCATACAATAGTTGCCTGTTTAAAGTTTTCCTTAAAGCTGTGCCAGAATGTTTTTAATATGGAGGTAACATTTTCATCCCTGATAAATTTTCCAGTCACATAAAAAAGGGCTGTAGTTGATGCCCCGATAGTTATAAAGGGGATACTGAATAATACCCATAGAATATTTAAAATCAGCATATTAGATATCACTGTAGCTACCTTATATGGTAAACCCTCTGTATTAAACAAGTTCATATTAAGTATCATTCCTTTCGCTGCGCACAAGGCACAAAAATTGACAAAAAATTTCTTTCAAATTATCACCCCTGTCCTATAGGAAATAAACCATTATATTTTTTAAATAGAATGTTTTTCCCCATCAATAAGTAATTCACCCTTAAGATTTTTATCTTTAAAGGTATCGATAAGCTCTTCCACAACTATATTTCCTGCCAGATTTTCCGCCAGGACATCTATATCCAGAGTCCCGGTTATATCTGCTACTTTCACACCCATTTTTTCCATCTTTAACTTCAAATTCACCTTCATATAATTATACACCTCTCTCATTACAATGATTATTTCAAATTACTAAAATAATATGCCTGGTTTCTTAATAATAGTAAATTAATTCAGATAAAATATCTACTCAATATATTCTAAGACAATAACTGTATCTCTTTCATCAGGAAGTTTTGAACCCTGTAAACCTATAAGTAGGTCATCAGGATACTTTTCTGCAAACCAGGGATTATTACAGGGAATTTCTGATTTATCTTCCAGCAATCTAGCTTTACCCAGTTTATCACTCATTCCTGGAATATTAACAGGACCAATCCCACGTCCTGTCCGAAATAACGTAGAGTCCCCAGTGAATAAACATACCGTATCTGGCTTCCAGACACTTCTCTACTTTATATTAATAAAATATCTTGAAATCATCAAATCTTATGTAATTATCCTTCTCCGGAGCCCAGGAAGGGTCATTCCCTCCATAGAAAGTACTGAAAAGAAAACAGTCTATCTGCCAGTTTCTATTCAGTAAGCGAAATTTAAAGTCATCTCTTATGTAAATTTTTTCACCATCCAACCATAATTCGATAATACCATTATCCTCACCAGGATTGTTTAATTTCACATACTGTTTTAGATTATGCCAGACACCCTTACTGAAGAATACCCCGGGCTTGATCATATCACCATAAATACTACTCTGTCCTGCCCAGTATAGATAGAGCTCATATTCGCCGTTAGACCTCCACATATAACGTGAACTAAAACCATCCGGCTCTGGATGGCCGCCCGTTGGTGTAGAACCACCTGCCAATCCAGGCAGTTTGCCTCCTCTTACCCATTCAAAATTCTCATCAAATCTAAGTCTGTATTCAAGATAATATTCATCCTGTGGCCTTAAAGGAGATTTCCACTGTACACCCGCTTCATGTGGTCCAAATTTCTTTTCTTTATAAGTACACTCAAGGACATTTGAATAATTACTAATCCTCATATCTGAATTATTGGCTGTTTTATTTAATATCTTACTTAAATTACTATCTTTTACTATATTTGCTCGACCTTCTTCTATTCCATCTATCCAGGATATCGGTCCTCCCCAGTCTTTTTCAATCTTAGCAGTAGTATATTTACCTATCTCCTGTTTTTCAAAATTCACCTGTTTTTCAATCCGCATAATATCACCCCATTATTCTTTAGTTCTTCTTTGTATTCCAGATATTTAGCAATATATGAGCTCCTTTCTTCTCTAATCTTTGTCAATTATCCGCCATTACATAGATGAATTATCGCTCCAAAAACCCATCTCCCCCAGCCACATTTCACAGCATCTCTTTTTATTGTATCATAAATTATCTCAAATAAAACAAGGACTTTGAAAAGATTTAAACAGCAATCTAACTGGTATTAACCTATATTAAATATTATTCATCATACCAGGTCAGAAAACCTTCAAAAAAAAGATGGTTTTGATTATATATAACCAAACCATCCTCTTTATAAATATATATTATTTTTTGTTTTTCTACTTACATTTTATTAAGTATATCCTCAGCAATCTTATCCGCTTTCAGACCAAGATATTCCGCTACTTCTCCACCAGGTCCACTTTCGCCAAATCTATCTATACTCACTACATGATGATTTTCTCCGAGCAGACGGTACCAACCATCACTTTTACCGGCTTCCATAGCTACCCTGAAAGTACCATCCGAACCCAGAACCTGTTTAATATAATCTTCTCCCTGTGCTATAAAGTCAGCTCTCTCTGGAACAGAAACAACCTTGCAGGCCTTATTTTTATTTTCCAGTAGATCAGCTACTTCAACAGCGAGAGAAACCTCACTACCACTGGCCATCAGTACTACGTCTGGATTGGAATTATCTCTCAAGACATATCCACCTTTTCTTACTCCATCCAGTGCCTTTCCTTCTGTTAAGGCAGGCAAGCCCTGTCTGGTCAAGATCAATGCTGTCGGTCCATCAGTATGTTCCATAGCCTTAACCCAGGCAGCTTTTGTCTCATCAGCATCAGCTGGTCTGATAACCTTCAGATTCGGAATGATTCTCAATGCCTCGACATGTTCTACAGGTTCATGTGTAGGTCCATCTTCTCCAACATAGACAGAGTCATGTGTAAAGACATAAATAACTGGTAATTTCATTAATGCTGCCATCCTGACTGCCGGTCTCATGTAATCTGAGAAAACCAGGAATGTAGCACAGAAAGGTCTCAAACCACCGTGTACCATAATACCATTAACTATAGAACCCATGGCATGTTCACGTACACCAAAGCGGAAATTACGTCCATCATAATTATCTTTCTGTACTTCACCATATTTATCAAGATAAGTTTTTGTTGAAGGAGCTAAATCAGCAGAACCACCAACAAGATAATCTACCATATCAGCTACTGCAGTCAGGGTTTTTCCTCCCGCAACTCTGGTAGCAATGGGACTGTCGATATTAGTATCCATTAACTTATTAGCGAAATCAGCAGGAAGTTTCAATTCAAGTCCATTATCCCAGGCCTTTTTCAATTCAGGATTCTTTCCGGCCCATTTTTTAAATCTAGCTTCCCATTCCTGTCTTGCTTTTTTCAACTCTTTTTGTCGCTTATCGAAGAATTCTTTTACCTCGTCAGATACATAGAATTTTTCATCAACAGGAAGACCTATATTTTCTTTTAGTCCTTTTATTTCATCTTCACCAAGTGGAGCCCCATGAGCTGCTTCTGTGCCCTCTTTTGTTGGAGCACCAAATGCAATCTTTGTTTTAGCAACAATCAGGGAAGGTTTATCTCCTACACTTTTTGCTTCCTCGATAGCTTTTCTGACAGCATCAATATCATGTCCGTCAACATCATCAACCACATGCCAGTTATATGCTTCAAACCTACTGCTTACATCTTCAGTAAATGCTAAATCAGTATCTCCACCAATTGATATTTTATTATCATCATAAAAAACAATCAATTTACCAAGACCTAAATGCCCTGCAAGTGAAGCCGCTTCAGCAACTACACCCTCCATCATGCCACCATCACCTGTAAGTGTATATGTATAGTGGTCAACTATCTTGTCCTCTTCAGTATTAAACTTAGCAGCAAGCATTTCTTCAGCTATTGCCATGCCAACTGCATTGGCAAATCCCTGTCCTAACGGACCTGTAGTCGTTTCCACACCCTCAGTCAAACCATATTCTGGATGTCCTGGAGTTTTAGAGTGTAGCTGTCTGAAATTCTTCAGATCATCCATACTTAGATTAAAACCAGATAGATGGAGAAGCGAATACAACAACATGGAACCATGACCTGATGATAGCACAAAACGATCTCTATTAGGCCAATCAGGCTTTTCAGGATCATAATTCAACACTTCACCATAAAGCAAGGCACCAATATCAGCACATCCTATTGGTAATCCTGGATGGCCGGAGTTGGCTTTTTGCACTCCATCAGCAGATAAACCCCTTATAATCTTTGCAACTTCATTTAACATAAAATACCTCCTATTGAATTCTTATTTTTCTTAGAAAACTCTTCAAGCTTAACTACAATTAAAATTTATAGATAAACTCTAGAATAAAAATAACTGCTTAATAAAAACCCCTTGCTATATTTTTTCCTTTTTCTTTACCAATTATTAATTTTATAACTTTTAGTTAAATTTGTCTAGTATTTAAGACAAATTATATATTTTTAAAAGCAATTAATATATTTTTTAAGACCCGGATAATTTATAATGATAATTTTTTTATTAATGAAGGATAATCATATTGATTGGACAAATATATCATATACTTGAACTCTTTTTATTGTCATCATATAATACAATTACATACTAATCCATACACTAAAATCAGCACCAAAAGGAGGGTATTTATGGATTTTTATAGAATGATTCTAGAATTAATGGGCGGTGCCCTGACTGGATACATAACCAACACTCTGGCCATCAAAATGCTTTTTAAAAACTACGGGCCCTTTGGTGGTGTCATAGTTAAAACCAGGGATGAATTTATAGAAAATATCAGCAATCTGGTAGAGCGTGATATTATAAACGAAAACACACTTGGAGACAGCCTTAATGATAAGGAAGTAAAAGATATAATCCGTTCCATGGTCGGCCACTTCTTCGGTCATTCCCTTGAAAATAGAACAGAAAACTTAATAATAACTGAGATACCAGGGATAAAAAAAACCAGCGACAACTTTTTAAACTTCCTGAACAGGAATACTGCCAAGTACTACAGGGAAGCAGCAAAAATACTTCTGCCGCAAATAGAATTGAAAGATGCTATTTCAGATCCTCAATTTGATCATATAGAAAAGGAATCGTTCGAGCAAATGATATTAATTTTAAATAATTCTGAAGAGATTAGATCTGACATTTACAAGCTGATCTCAGGGCTCAGCGAAAAGAAAGTTAATAACCTATTCCACTCTGATTTAATTAATATTTTAAGTGAAAATCTGAAAGAAAATCTGGAGGAGATAGTAAACTCTGATTATATCTACAATCAACTGAATGAATTAATATACAATCTGGAGAAATACATAGATACAGAGGGCGTAAAGGGAGACCTGTTTGATCACATGGGTGATAAACAACTTAAAGAATTTGGTATTGATAAAGAATATCTTTCTTCTTTAATGAGTAATATTCAAACTATCCTCAATTCCTCCGGCAGCCAGGCAATAATTAAATTCGCCTATGATAATTTTCTTAATTCAGCAGACAACCTGTCACTGTCAGCTCTACTGGGTTTGGATGGAAATAAAAACGAAGAGATTAATAATCCCGACTATGCAGACAAACATTTTTTTGAAAAAAAAGAAAATATAGCTTTCTCCATAATAGATAAAAAAACACAGGGAATACTGAATGTTCTAAAGCTATGGATACATAATAATCAATCCAGAATAGATGAGGTTTTTGATAATATAACAATAGAAGTTCTTGAAGAAGAATCAGAGAGATCACCCTGGAAATCAGCGATTAAAAAATCGGCATATGAGTATTTTAAAAACAACAATAATCAAACACCTACTCAGATTCTTGAAGAGGCAGTAGAAAATATATCAAGTGAACGGTCTTACCATATTAAGCTACTTGATTTGATCAAGGATAAACTGGATAATGTCCAGGTAGATAATCTTTTATCTGATAAAGATCCCGACGTAATTTTAAATTACCTCAATGATTATATAGATAATATAGAAAATAAGACACTAGAAAAGATATCAGAATACAGAATAAATGAACTTATTAGTTCTGACCAGCTTGAGTCAGTATCCTTTCATGATTTTATAACTGATAATATAGATTTAAAAAAAATTATATTACAGGGTTTAGCTTCCGCTCTTGAAAATGATATAGATAACATTAAAGACTGTAAATTAAGCGACTTGTTAAATATGACAGATAGTGAAACATATTATAAAAAAATATTATCTTTAATTATCGAAAATAAACGCTCAATAGAAAAATCAATGAAATCAAACCTAACTAAAAAAGTAAAAGATAAGACATTGGATCAATTGATGAGTCCTGATATCAGAGAAAATCTTGCAAAATCACTTCACAAATCCAGTATAAAAATGTTAAAAAATCAATATGAAAATAATAAAAATAAAAAGGTAAATGTCCTAATACACAGATTTAGCTCAAAAGATACTTTTAATAAAAATATAGCCAGGATGCTGATAGAGAACTTCAGTGACAATCTCCCTCTCCTGCTCAAAGGAAATATATCAGCTGCTATCAAAAATAATCTCATAGGTGTATCAGATAAAGATATGGAGAATCTGGTAGAAGGTTTTGTTGGAAGGGAATTGAAACCCATAACCTATTTTGGTGCTTTCCTGGGTCTCTGCTCAGCATCCTTACTGTACCTTCTGCAGGCAGGTACTGGTCTACCACCTTCTCTACAGATACCCCTTTCAATGTTAGTCTATGGTTTTATCGGTTATATGACAAATGTAATTGCTATAAAAATGGTCTTTAAACCATATTACGAAAAGAGATTTATGGGATTTAAGCTTCCCTTTACCCCGGGAGTTGTCAGTAAGGAAAAAATAAGATTTGCCCATTCAATTGGTAGATTTATAGATCAGGAACTCCTTAATTATCAAACTGTCAGAAGGACTATACAGAACAAAAAAGAAAAGATTATTGATATTTTCATCGATGCATTAAGGAGTGAAGACTACCTCCTTCTCAGGGAATTGTTAGAAAATAACCATGATACCATTACTCAATATACCTTTGATCATCTCATAAAAAATAAATCCAGAGGTGTTAATTATCTTGTCGATTTTCTGGATAAACCAATATCGAAAATGGATGGACAAAAACTGGAATCTTTAACTGAATCTATATCTCCCTCTTTAGCGAAAAGTATAACAAAATTTATCAAAAAAAATTGTACATATTTATCCCGAATAATTGCTGACTATTTAGAGGAGAATCAAAAGAAGAAAATCTCTTCTATACTATCTGACTCTACGAGACAGAAGATAGAACAGTCCATGACTATATACCTTGAAAAAAGAATAGATTATTCTATAGACCTGTTAGCTGAAAATCCATTGTCAGAAGCTATGATTTCTCATGGTATGATTTCTAAAGATATCCCATCTGATAGTTTCTTCAATCCTGAGATTTCTGGTCTTTCGGACTTTATAAAACGAGTTTATGGGGATATTAAATCATATCAGATCAACGACTTACCCGAAGATGTACGGGAAACATTATCAAATCTTTTATATACTCTTACTGAGAAATTAATAAACTCACAGATTAGCAATATCAGACCCATACTTAATGGATTAATCAGTTCAGAATTTAATTTATTGCTTGATAATGCCACTTCCTTACTCGCTGAAAATAAAGAAATAATAAAAGTTTCACTCAGAAAAAAGCTAGGAGCAAGTATGGGATTCTGGGCAAAAGCTGGCAAATTAGTGGATATTGATCTAACCCTGGATAGATTATCCGAACGAATTGTTGACAAAGGGATCCCGGAGATACTGGATCTGTTTCTTGACGAAAAAACAGATGAAACTCTTGCTATAGTGGATTTAACTGAAAAGGAAGTATCGCTTTTATTAAATCAATTACTGGGAGAAGAAAGTATTAGAGAAATATATACAGGTATCCTTGATAATCTTATGAAAAAATCCGCATTTACACTGGAAAATTTATTTGAAATACTTGAAGTGGACAACCCTGCTGTTCTTATTAGAATATTCTCTGAAGAAATAACTCTCATAAAGAGAAATTTAACAGAAAGTCTGAAAAAAAACAAAGCAGAAATAATCCAAAATATAATGTGTATTATTAATAATTTAACGGATAATTATATCTACAATCTTAAAGCTGAAGATATAATAAGAGGACTCAACGAAGAAGTATTAAAAGACACTCTGGAACAAACATATAAGCAAATTAATGAGAATAATAAAATAACAAATCTTTTTGCAGCTTTTATTCGAGAATATATAATACTAAATACAGAAGAAAATACTCTGATAAATTCAGATTACTTAAAAAAAGACCTCAATAAATTGAACAGCAGGTTATTACATGATCCTATTATATTTGAAAAAATATATAATCTATTGGATAAAATATACCTTGACATAATAAATCAATTGAATGAAATAATTGATAATAAAAGTGCAGATTACCTGATAAATTTACTGGTAGAGTCTTTAATGGACACTATCGAAGAAGGGCTGCCTGAACTTATTAGGGAGATAAATATCAAAGAAATAACTATTGAAGAAATTGAAAATATGGACCCCCGGGAAATAGAAACACTCTTTTATGCATTTGCCGGAAACTATTTCGGCAAACTTGAACTTTACGGTTGGATGGGGGGAATTATCGGACTGTTGGCTGAGTTAATAAATCTTAGTTTTTAGAGTATTTCTCTAGTTTATCACATGTTTCCCTGATCATCATCATCTTTAGCATCTTATCATCTTTAGTATCATCATCTTTAGCATCATCACCTTTAGCATCATCACCTTTAGCATGTATAAGTAAATAAAAGCATAA
>JBKGXW010000023.1:0-32164 GCA_046546395.1 Halanaerobiales bacterium | reverse complement strand
TCATTAAATTGACTCTCTTGTATGCATTTTTGAAGGTATGGTATTAAATGTAGGAAGCCTGAGGTCAGAGGTAGGGAAGATATAAAAAAGTTCAAAAATACCAGCCATGCATCTTGACAAGATATTAATATATGCTATAATAACATTATGTTATTTTGCTTGTATGCAATATATTTCTCGAAGGAATTGAGAAGTAGTATGTCTTATACAAGAAAATAAGTAGTAAACTGATAACGTAAGCCTAATATATAATTGATATATGTAAGATTATTATTTATTTCGGACGTAGACTTCTTTATGAGCTGAAAGAAATCATATAAACTTTTCGGTGGTAATAGCGGAGGGGCAACACCTGTTCTCATTTCGAACACAGCAGTTAAGTCCTCCTGCGCCTATGGTACTGCGAGGGAGACTTCGTGGGAGAGTAGGACGCTGCCGAATCTTATTATAAATTTTATAACTTAATATGCTAAGGTAATTGTACTGGAATTTACTGGACAATTATTAAATGATGTTCCCCGATAGCTCAGTTGGTAGAGCAGATGGCTGTTAACCATCGAGTCGCAAGTTCGAGTCTTGCTCGGGGAGCCATTTTTTTATCAAAAAAATTCGCTCATTCATTACTTGCAGATAATAATGCAATTAATTTATTAAAGCTTTTTTATTTCCACTTGACTTAATTTATGTAGAGGGTTTAAGTACGAAGGTTTGCATATTTTGTGTTTTAGAAATTTTAATCTAATTTTAATCAGATTAAAAAAGGTATTATAATATTATTACAGAAATGTATATTTAGCGCAAAAAAAATTGATTTAAAAATTTGTTAAAGGGTCTAAATATTAAAAAGGAGAGTTGAATTTATGAAAATGAAAAAATTAGGTATTTTACTTTTAGCTTTATTACTAATAGCTATCCCTGTGTTAGCAAATGAAGCTACGGAACAGAACACAGAAACTGAAGAAGAACAGATTGCGGTAATAGTAAATGGTCAAGAGATTACAGTAAGTGAAGTTGATCAGGCAATTCAATTAAATCAGTTAATCCAGCAACTGATGCAGGTAAATCAGGAATTTGTAATGATTATGTATCAAACTGAGGCAGGACAGGAACTCATTAATGAATATAGAAAAGCAAATTTAGAAGATATTATTGTAGAAGAATTACTTGCTCAAAAGGTAGCAGAAGAAAACATCACCTTAAGTGAAGAGCGAGAAACTGAACTCTTTAATATGCAGGTAGATAGTATTTTACAGAGAAACCAGATTACAGAAGAAGAGTTACTTGAGTCATTGAGTGAAGAGGGTATTGAATCAATGGAAGATTTTAAAGAGATATTCTTAACTCAAAATGAAGAGATATTAAAAATAACTGAACTTCAACATCAGGTTTTAGCTTCTGTAGAAGTAACAGAAGAAGAAATAGAAAATTATTATGAAGCTAATATAGATAATTACAAGTATGAAGCAGGTATTGAAGTAAGTCATATACTTGTAGAAACAGAAGAAAAGGCTGAAGAAATATTAGCTGCCCTAAATGAAGGAGCAGACTTTGCAGAACTTGCTCAGGAAAATTCAATAGACCAGAGATCTGCTGTTAATGGAGGAAATATGGGCTGGGTTCCTAATGATGTTACTGGACTAGATGAGAACTTTAAAAATGCTGCATTTGCTCTGGAGGTTGGGGAAATCAGTGATATTGTTAAAAGTGGAGAGGATTATGGTTATCACATTATCAAGGTAACTGATAAGAGAGAAGATGGAACCAGTTCTTTTGAAGAAGTTAAAGAAAGTATAAAAAGTACTTTAATGAACCAAAAAGAAAGACAGGCAATGGAGGCATATATTGAAAGATTGAAAGAAGAAGCTAAAATTGAAAGACTTCTATAAAAAATGAGAATAGTATAGCTAAATATATAATTTAAGACCCTGTCCGTTTTGGACAGGGTTTTTTGAAATTAATATAGAACAAAAAGTTATTTAATAACAAATAATAAAGACGTATTTTATATTATTCCTTGGGTAAATCACTTCTTATTACAGGGGTTCTTAAATCCCTGGGTGAAAGTTGATTACTTTCCATATCAATTTCTAGAGATTTTGCTATTTCTAAGTCTTTTAACTTTACTGCTCTTTCCATTCCTTTTAATATACTTTTATAGTTTTTATTAATGTATCTTCTCACAGGATAGTTACACCTCCTCTTTAATGTACTCTTTAGTACTTTTTAGGGGTTAAAAAGTATTTTTTCGGTATCTTTCTATTATTATTTTTTGTTTATTCACCAAAAATATTCACTGCATTGGAGATAACACGGGGTTATACATTATTCAGTAGCAAATATGCCAGGAGCGGTCCCGAGGACATCAACTTATGCACTAGGCAATGTTACTCTCCCATATGCACTGATGCTGGCTGATAATGGATTTGAAAAGGCAATCAAAAAAAACAAACCTTTAAGTAAAGGCTTGAATATTTATGATGGGAAATTAGTCTACAGAGCTGTAGCGGATGCTTTTGATATGGAGTGTTATTCAGTGGAAAAGGTTTTAAGTAAGTTAAAGTAATAATATAATAATCAACAATAATATACAAGAATGTATAATTATAAAAAACAGTAGAATGAAACTATAAAAGTAAAAAGAATGAATAGTTAATATTTTCAAGGGTATTAAGCTTATATAATTAATACCCTTTTAATTATTGTTGAATATTCAATAATAATTAGTATGCAACTGGTCATTTTTATACAAAATAATTTATATTTTTTGCAGGAAGTTTAAAAACTGTGAAGAATATATATAAGTGGCACCTACATCTGCTCTTGATCCTGAATTAACTGGAGAGGTTTTGAGTGTTATGAAAAATCTGGCTGATGAAGGTATGACCATGTTGATAGTTACTCATGAGATGGGTTTCGCCCGGACAGTGGCAGGGGATTTTTAGTGTTATTTTACCACAGGCATTAAGAAGAGTTATACCAGCCTGGACCAATGAGTTTATTTATCTTTTGAAATACACGTCCTTATCATATTATATTACAGCACCAGAGATTATGGGGAATGCAAAAGTGATTGCCAGCAGGAGCTTTAAGACCTTTGATACCTATTTTATAGTGGCGATATTTTATCTGATTATCGTTATATTCTTCACTTACTTCTTCAATTCAATTGAAAAGAAATTTACAATTCCAGGGTTCGAGTTTGAACGATAAGTATATAGTAATAAAGACATGGATAACAAAAGATTAGTGGGAATCATTATCTTAAGAAACTAAAAATAGTTCATTAACCTTTTGTTAATATTGTGCTGATAGGATTCAGATTATTAGATGCTTAGATGGAACAGGTGAATTAGATGGAAATTAAAGAATTAATTAAAAATAAAACATCAGAGATAGAAGATAGGGTTATAGAAATAAGAAGACAAATACATGCTAATCCTGAGTTGGGATTTGAGGAAATTGATACAGCCCGATTGATTGTAGAAATTTTAGAAGATAATGGGATACCATGTATTACAGGTATAGCAGGGACAGGAGTAATTGGTATCATAAAAGGGTGTAAGACATCACCAACAGTTGCTCTTAGAGCCGATATGGATGCTTTAGCTATAGAAGAGAAAAACCAAACTGACTATGCTTCAAAAAGCAAAGGAAAAATGCACGCCTGTGGTCATGATGCTCATATAGCCATTTTAATTGGCACAGCCATAGTTTTGAATTCATATAAGGATAAACTGGAAGGACAGGTTAAATTAATATTTCAGCCTGCTGAAGAAGGACCAGGAGGGGCTGAACCAATGATTTCAGAGGGTGTCCTGGATAATCCTTCTGTAGATACAATATTTGGTCTGCATGTCTGGACAGATATTGAGGCTGGCTTTGTTGGACTAAAGGATGGGCCTTTTTTTGCATCTGTAGATGATTTTGACTTGATAATTAAGGGGAGCAGCTGTCACGGTGCTACTCCAGAACAGGGGATTGATGCTGTAGTAATTGCTGCTAATGTAGTTAATGCCCTGCAGACTATTGTCAGTAGGGGTATTAGACCCACTGAGGATGTAGTGTTGACTATCGGTAGAATTGAAGGAGGATATGGTAGGAATATTATAGCAGACCAGGTTAGATTGAAGGGGACTATCCGATGTTTTGACCCAGGTATTAGAGATCTTATAGAAGATAAAGTAATAAAGATAGTATCAGGTATCTGTGATGGATATGGTGGCAACTATGAATTGGAGTATAATAGAATGTATCCTGCTCTGATTAATGATAAAGAGATGAATGATATACTGCGTAGTGTTTCTATAGAAATAATAGGGACAGATAAGGTATTGGAGGTTGAAAGGCCGACACTGGGGGGAGAGGATTTCGCCTTTTTCTTAGAAAAAGTCCCAGGGAGTTTTTTCCTGCTTGGTGCAGGGAATGAAAAGAAGGGAATAACTGCACCACATCATAATCCTTATTTTGATATAGATGAAGGAATATTATCAATGGGAATTGAGATACTGAGCTGTACAGTAGTGGCTTATCTAGAACAAAGAGCTTGAAATACCTAGAAAAATTTATGTTGATATATATATACCCCCTGATGAAAGGGGGTATAATTAAAGGAATAGAAAATTTATATCTCAATGCTTTTTTACAACTTTATCTATTCTATTTAATATCTATGTCATTATGTTTTTACTACCTTTATTTAATTGTCTTTTTCCAGAACAATGTCATTTTCTATTGAAGTAGTATTTTCAGCTGTTACTGTAACACTGTCAATCTGTTTTGATTGATAAATGCTTTCATCCATATTCCCCTGATTATCGGTAACATATATATTCAGGTTATAGCTACCTTCTTCTAGATCATTTACCTGAAAGTAATTGGCTGTTTCTGCTTCATTTGGTAAAGCTGTAACTGTAGCTACTACCTGGCTGTTCTGTATGACTTCGACTACAACATCAGAGGTGGTAATTGCTTCATAAGTTGTATCATCATCTGTGTCAGCCACTATATTACCTTCAATACTTCCGGTGCTTACTGTTTTTTGCAATTTAATAGTACTATCAAGTATAGTTGTCTCTTCGGCTGCAACATTAACATTTTCTACAGTTGTTGGTTGATAAGTTGTAGTTTCTTCAATAACTTCACCATCAGCCACATCCGCTACATAAGCTTTTAGTGTGTAAGTTCCTTCCAATAGCCCTCTTAAAAAGAATGTGCCGGCAGGTTTTGTAATATCACTATCATCATCATTTGTATCTTTAGTATACTCTTCAGCCACTGCTACGGTTGATTTAACGACCTCTCCATTTTGGTAAGCTTCAACTACAACGTCATATTCTTCAGCTATTGAATCATATATATTGTTTCCATTCTCATCTAAGACTCTTCCTTCAATATTTCCCGAAATAACTTTGTCTATAACATCTATTGCTGTTGGCCGTAGAATAATCTTGCTGCTATTTCCTGCTCTATGCATTATCTTACTGACATCAGCATCAAGTACCAGTCTTGTAATTACACCATCTTCTATAATAAAGTCATGGTTTATTTTTAGACCTGTCTGAGTTCCGCTTGGGATAAAAATGTCATCAGAAGTACCATCTTCATAAATTACCCTGGATTTTCCTGCATTATGACCCTTGCCATTTCCAATACCATTTTCATCTGCTGCTACAATCAATCTTATCTGTTCATAATGTCCGGCAGGTAGAGACCTCTGACCCAATAATGTGTCATCAAACCTTAACTGCATCAGGTCAAATTCCTGTTCGCCGCCATTTTCCTCAAAGGAATTAATTGTTTCCCATTCTGTATCCGTTCTTTTTACCTGTACTTCTGAAATAGTTACCAACACTTTATCCACATTATTCACAGGCTTATCAGCCAGGAATAGTACCAGTTCCCCACTTCCCTCACTAATTCCATCTGACACACTGGATGAACATGCACTGAATAATAAAGCCGAAATGATCAAGACTGATAGAATAATATATTTCTTCATTAGTTAGACCTCCTTTAATTTTGAAAAATTTAAAGACAAGAACAGAATTGATTTGTTCTATAATTATAATAAGCCAGACTATAAAATAATTAAGTGATAGCCATCACCTTTTATTAATAATCAGGACTTAAGGACTAAAGACATTAACAATCTCAGCGTTTGAGATTGATAGTAAGTTATTGTCTGTTAAATTTTCATTAAAAAGTTGCTGGGTCAGGCAGGAATATGGAAATTATTAAAGAATGTATTTAAGTGAATGTTCGAAAGGTTAGCTTAATAAATTATTTTTCCCGGAACGAAGTCAAGGACATGTGTCCATTGACGGCCTAATCGAATATGGTCATACCAAAACCATCCTTGCGTATAATATCAAAGGTTTAGGTAAGTGAAGGGAACTATAATTTTCGATGAAAAATGAAAATTTTCCGAGCAGACTCTTTAAGCGTATAAATTATTTAACACATAGAAACCTATTTAGTGAGATAACTGGCTGTAGTGTTACTGGTTGCAGTGCTGTAAGTAAATAAAAGAATAATATTAAGTTTACTAGGGGTGCCTTCACGGCTGAGATAATACCCTTGTACCTGATCCGGTTAATACTGGCGTAGGGAAGTAGATATGGTTGAATATGTTACAGATTATAAAAAACCATTGGTTCCTTATGTAAGGGAACTGATGGTTTTTTTCTTTGTCATAAATTATAGATTATATTTGGTAGGTGTTTTTCAAAAACCAGATATATTGGTCGAAAAAGACTTGACAAAAGAAAGTAGCAACAACAAGTATATCAGCAGGATGTCATAGTTGTAATTATATTTAGAGGGGGTTAATTAGAATGGAAGAAGGATTATTTTTAGATACTGATCTATATTGTATTACTGCTGAGAAATATTCAGCTGGCAGAGATAATATTCAGGTTGTCAGAGAGATACTTAAGGCTGGTGTTAAAACAATACAATACCGGGAAAAAGAGAAAAGTATGAAAGAAAAATATCGGGAGTGCCTGGAAATACGTGAAATGACCAGTCAGTATGGTGCGATCATGATAGTCAATGACCATGTAGATCTGGCTATTGCAGTCCAGGCTGATGGGATACATATTGGTCAGGATGATCTGCCTATTGAAGTTGTCAGGGAGTTGGTTAGTGAGGAGATGATTATAGGTCTGTCTACACATTCTCCAGAGCAAGCAGAGGATGCTGTAAAAAGGGGTGCAGATTATATAGGGGTTGGCCCTATTTTTTCAACCTCGACCAAAGAGAATGTCTGTAAACCTGTGGGACTGGAATACCTGAGTTATGTAGTGGAAAATATCAAGATTCCCTTTGTTGCAATAGGTGGTATCAAGGAAGATAATATAGCATCTGTGTTTAATAATGGAGGCAGATGTATCTGTCTTGTAACAGAAATAGTTGGAGCTGAGAATATAGTAGAGAAGATTGCCGGTATACGTGAAAAGTTAACGCAAGATAACTGAAGGCGACATAAAAAGCCAGAGTTATTTGAAAAAGTTGAAGTATATATAGATTTGTGAATCATTAGTATTTATTAATAAATATTTGAATCACATTAATATGAAGTAGTGCCAAAGTAATGTATTATAAAAAATGGTAAATACGAGATAAGAGAGGGGTAAAAATCGATGATGACCTTAATGGAGAAAGCAAGGGCAGGTAGAATAACAGATATTATGAAAAAAGTAGCAAGAGATGAGGGTATTAGTGTAGAGATTATAAGGAAAGGAGTTGCTGAAGGTACAATAGTAATACCCAGTAATCCCAATCACAAAAACCTGGAACCTGTGGGGATTGGAGAAGGGTTGTCTGTAAAAATAAATGCTAATATCGGTACATCTGAGGAGTATTCAGATATTGATGTAGAGTTAAAGAAATTGGAAGCCGTTATAAAACATGGTGGGGATGCAGTTATGGATCTCAGTACTGGTAATAAAATAGAAGAGACACGCAGGGCGGTTATTCAAAATAGTACAATCCCTGTGGGTACAGTCCCTATCTATCAGGCAGGTGTTGAAATATTACAGTCTGGCAGAAAAATGATTGATATGACTGCCGATGATATATTTAATGCCATTGTTGCACAGGCTGAAGATGGTGTAGACTTTATTACTGTTCACTGTGGTCTGACCAGAGAGGGTATGGAGCATTTGCGTTCTGAGGGAAGGGTGACTGATGTTGTCAGCCGTGGGGGTTCTTTCCTGACCGGCTGGATGCTTCACAATGATAAAGAAAATCCACTTTATGATCAATATGATAGACTGCTGGAGATCTGCCGGAGATATGAACTGACTCTCAGTCTGGGTGATGGTCTCCGCCCGGGTTGTCTTGCAGATGCAACAGACCGCGGTCAAATCCACGAATTACTTGTCCTGGGAGAACTGGTTGACAGGGCACGTCAAGCTGGTGTTCAGGCCATGGTAGAAGGGCCTGGTCATGTTCCCTATAATCAAATTGAGTTAAATATTAAGCTGGAGAAAGAGTTGTGTAAAAGAGCTCCATTTTACGTACTGGGGCCACTTGTAACCGATATTGCCCCGGGTTATGATCATATAGTTGCTGCTATAGGAGGGACTAAAGCGGCAGAGGCAGGAGCTGATTTTCTCTGTTATGTAACACCAGCTGAACACCTGGGACTTCCTACTATTGAGGATGTTAAGGAAGGTGTTATTGCCAGTAAAATAGCTGCACATGCTGCTGATATAGCCAGGGGTAACAGGAGTGCGTTGGATAGGAATAAGGAGATGGCTGTAGCTAGAAAAGCCCTTGACTGGGATAGGCAGATAAGCTTGGCAATTGACCCGGAGAAGGCCAGGAAGTTCAGGAAAGAACACAACACTGAGCAAAGAGATGTCTGCGCTATGTGTGGTAAGTTCTGCGCTATGAAAATAACAGAAAAAGCATTATCGGATAAATAGGCATTTTTTCATATTTGATCTTTCTAACGACGTTGACTGAGAGACAAGTGGAGAAACAATAATCATTCTGTATATGGTAGGGCGGAAAAGCTCGAGAGATAGTTTTGCTAGAGCTCATGGCATAATTTATCATTAAAGGAGAGTATAAAACATGAAGATTTCTACAAAGAAAATTGCATTTGTTGGTTTGTTCATCGCTCTTGAGGTAATATTATCAGGGACATCAATTCCAGTTGGGGCTACCAGAGTGATGCCTCTACAGCATACATTGAATGCGGCTGCAGCTATTCTGCTGGGGCCGTGGTATGCGGCTGTTGCCGGCTTGTTCACTGCTGTAATAAGATTTTCACTGGGGACAGGAACTATATTCGCTTTCCCCGGCAGTATATTTGGCGGACTGGTTGTTGGTTATATATATAAATATGTTAAAAAGGACTTTGCTGCTTTTACAGAACCTCTGGGTACTGCCCTTATTGGCGGGACACTGAGTGGTTTAATATTCGCACCAACTATAGGAGCTGGTGGAACTGTCTGGTTCTTCATTTATCTCTTTGCATTAAGTAGTATTCCAGGTGCTATTATAGGATATTTCTTTATTAAATTACTGAGAAAGGTTCTACCTGATTTTAACTGGGAAGAGCTGTAAGAGAATTCTGTTCTGCACAACAGGGGTGATTTTTATTCGTAAAGCAGTAATTAAAACCGTAAAGACTTTAAAAGTTAATTTAGTAATAGTAGAGGAGGTTTAGTTTGAAAGAGAAATCATTTTTTGTGCCTTGGGCACACGAAAGGAAGGGTACTTAATATGCTTAAGAAAGCTTTAACTATTGCAGGTTCTGACTCCGGTGGTGGTGCAGGTATTCAGGCTGATCTAAAGACTTTTTCTGCCCTGGGTGTTTATGGAATGAGTGTTATTACTTCCGTTACAGCACAGAATACTACTGGTGTTACTGCTGTTGAGGATATATCAGCTGAGGTAGTCGGCAAACAGATTGATGCTGTTTTTAGTGATATAGAAGTAGATGCTGTCAAGATTGGTATGGTTTCAAATAGTGACATAATTGAAATTATAGCAGAGAAACTGAAAAAGTGGGAAGTTAGCAATATTGTGCTCGACCCGGTAATGATATCTGAAAGCGGCAGTTACCTGCTGCAGAAGGATGCCCGCCAGGCCTTAATAAATGATCTGTTTCCACTGGTAGACCTAGTCACACCAAACCTATATGAGGCAGCTGCTTTACTGGAACGGGAGATTGTTACTATAGAAGATATGGAAGAGGCCGCTGTTGACCTTTTTGAATTTGGTTCAAAAGCGGTTCTGGTCAAAGGTGGTCATCTGGAAAATAAGAAGACGGATATTTCAGGTAGAGCAAAAAAAGTTCCATCCAGGGCAGTAGATATATATTATGATGGAGAGTCAATTCATAGATATGAGGCTGATAGAATAGAGACCAGGAATACGCATGGGACAGGTTGTACTTATTCATCAGCAATTGCTTCTTATCTGGCATTTGGGTTTGAATTGAAGGAGGCTATTAAAAAAGCAAAAAAATATATTACTGCGGCTATTAAATACAGTATCGATATTGGGGAAGGTCCGGGACCTACCAATCATTTTTATAAACTATGGTCCAGAGAATAAGGTGATGTAATGAACATAGAAGAGATATTAAATGAAATCAGTAAATGTTTTGAGTTGCTAAAACAAAGAAATCCCCTTGTTCATCAGATTACGAATTATGTTGCAGCAAATGATCAGGCCAATATTACCCTGGCAGCAGGGGGAAGGCCTATTATGGCTGAACACCCAGCAGAATTAAAAGATATACTGAGTTCAGCTGATTCTCTTCTGATTAATATCGGGACGTTAACTGAGCGGAAAGAAAAGGTTCTGATTCAGGCAGCTGAATTGGCCGCTGCATATAATGTCCCTGTTGTACTGGATCCAGTTGGTGTAGCAGGGAGTAGATTGAGAAAGAGTGTTGCTTTACAAGTAATTGAAAAAGGGAATATAGCTATAGTTAAAGGAAATAAAGGAGAAATCTTTTCTATCTTTGATATATGTAGTGAGAAATGCAAAGATGATAATAAAGATAATAAGCAAGATAAAAAACAGGCTAATAACCAGGGTAATAATTCTAGCTATAAGCAATCTTCTGGAGTTGATTTTATAGGAGAGTTTGCTGAGCTTAGTAGGGATAAAACAATAAGACTAAAGGGGATTGCAGAATCACAGAATCTTGTGATAGTAATAACAGGAGAAAAGGATATTATCATTGACCGGACAAATTATATTGAAATGGATAATGGTTCACCAATATTTAATAATATTGCAGGAGCTGGATGTATGACAGGTTCTCTGATAGCCAGCTATCTCAGTGTTTCTCAAAATCCGATAACTGCTGCATTAACCGGATTAAGTGTAATGGGGATAGCTGGAGAGATAGCTGAGAAAAATTTTGTAGGTCCTGGTAGTTTCAGGGTAAACCTTATGGACCAGGTTGCAGCCTTAAATATTGCTGATATTATATCAAATACTAAAATAACTACAAAGTAGTTAAATTAAGGCTAAAAAACACTAAATGAGCAAGGTTATGGAGAAGATCCAGCAATATCTACTTTGATTCATATGCAAGATGGTCGATGGGTAAAATCCTGCCTGGAAGTTAGGGAAAACTGGGGAGGTACTGCCACAGGGTGAGCCTGTTCGGTTATCAGAGGACTTCAGTATTGTTCTTGCTGCTGTTAAAGACATTGAGAAAATAGCAGGGAGTCATGGAGGTAGGGGTAAAGATGATGAAGGCGACTCGGGTGGCTAACAGAATAGTACAGGTGTAGGAAGTGGAGTGGTGGAAGTGTCTAGGGACCAGGGGAAGTAATTAGTGAGAAAATTAAAGTAGCAAAGAGGGAGTTAAACCTTCTCATAGTGGAAGGCTTAACTTTCACCCCCCCAGAGTGATATCTTGCTTATTGTACCATTCCAGGGCCTGATAAAGGTGTTCTTCTTCATAATCCGGCCAGTAGTCATCAATAACATAAAAGTCAGAATATATAGATTGTATTGGTAAAAAGCCGCTTAACCTCCTGCGGCCGCCCCAGCGGATAATAAGGTCAATTCTGGAGACATCATCAGAGCAGAGATGATTTTGCATGGTGTTTTTATTTTTTGCTTTATAAAGGTTCAATAAATCCCAGTGCCACCCGTAATTGACCAGGAAATTTATTTTTATACTGCCCTTACCAAAAATTTTCCGCTCTGTATATGGAAGAAGTTCTTCCGGAAACATAGGCGATTTGGTATTACCAATAACCCGTAAAGCAGCATCCTCGCTGGAAATCATTTTGACAGCATCTATACATGCCTTTACAAAGGAATGATATTGTTCCTTTGGCCGTTTTGTATTATCTGTTGTAAAACCGTAATAACTTAATTCCTTGACTCCAAGGTTTCTGCAGGTTTTATATAGACTAAAGCCGGGTTCTAAACCATTTGCATAGCCCTTGTCTTTTGTCAAACCATTTGACTCTGCCCACCTTCTATTTCCATCCGGTATTATTCCTATATGATCAGGTATTCGCATTTTGTGTCACTCCTTAATATTTATTATTTACAATTTTTGTTTATTTAACACATAATTATTACTTAAAGATATTATTTTCTAGATGATTTATTAGTTGTTTTTAATAATCTATAAAGAATTTACAGATGTTCGACAATATCTTTTATAAAACAATGGAGTTGTAAATCATAAAAAAGACTTGTATTTTCACACAAAGTGTATTATACTATAAAATAAATATTTACATCACATAAAACATTGAACGGGACTAGTAGATTTATTTTCTGCAGAGAGAGTCGATGTTTGCTGAGAATCGACCAGGAAATAAAATCGAATCCACCCGGGAGTGAACTGGGAAAATCAATAGTAACTTGATAGCAGTCAAACTGTTTATTAAAGTGTCTTAATTGAAGTAACCAGTTCCGTATTAGATACGTTACATCTATCTAAGTGGCTTGAAGTTATAAGAGCTATTCTATATTACTCAACAAGTTGTGTATATCGCATTAAATACTTTAAAGTATTTATTTGTGTTTCTGAGTATGTATCTATTCTGAGTAAAAGAATGGTTCAGGACTTAAAAAGTCGATCAGGGTGGTACCACGGGAAATGAAATAATGCTCTCGTCCCTTTCAGGGATGGGGGCTTTTTTAATGGGGTCATATAATTATCAATCTTCGTTGTTATAGATAGCTTTCAGTATTTGTGCTTTCTCTATTTTAAACTCAATGAAGATAAGTAGATGACATAATTTAATTAAGTTTTCGCTCTAAATCTAAACAATTAAACATGAGGAGGTAGTTAAAATGTTAGATTTGAAGTTTGTAAGAGAGAATATCGAGCAGGTAGAAGATTCGCTCAGAAAAAGGGGTAAAGAAATATCTTTGAATGAGTTTAAAGAACTTGATGAGCAGAGAAGAGAACTACTTTATGAAGCAGAGCAGTTGAAACACAGGAGAAATGTTGTTTCTGATAAGATAGGACAGCTTAAAAGAAATGGCAAAGATGCCAGTGGGATGGTTGCTGAAATGAAGGATGTATCAAAGAAGATCAAGGAATATGATGAAGAATTGAAGGAAATTGAGGAGAGGTTTAATTATTTATTACTTGGAATTCCCAATATTCCAGATGAAAGTGTACCTCTCGGTACAGATGAAGATGACAATCAGGAGATTATGAGATGGGGTAAACCCCGGGAATTTGATTTTAATTATAAACCACACTGGGAACTGGGGGAGGCCCTGGATATACTAGATTTTGAAAGAGGAAGCAAGGTCACTGGCGCCAGGTTTACTTTTTTAAAGGGAGCTGGAGCCAGGCTCGAAAGAAGTTTGATTAATTTCATGCTTAATTTACATGTAGATAAACATGGCTATCAAGAGGTCTTTCCTCCTTTTGTAGTCAATGCTAATAGTGCTACAGGTACAGGACAATTGCCGAAATTCGCTGAAGATATGTTTAAACTGGAGGGCCAGGACTATTACTTGATACCCACCGCAGAGGTGCCGGTAACAAATCTATATCGTGATGAAATACTCGATGCTGATCAATTGCCAATTTATCATACTGCATATAGCGCCTGTTTCAGGGCAGAGGCAGGTGCCCATGGAAGAGACACCAGAGGGGTTATCAGACAACACCAGTTTAATAAAGTAGAGATGGTTAAGTTTGTAAAACCAGAAGATTCCTATGACGAATTGGAGAAAATAACGGCAGATGCTGAAGAGGTTCTCCAGAAACTGGAACTACCATATCGTAAGGTTGTATTGTGTACAGGTGATCTTACATTTGCATCGGCCAAGACATATGACCTGGAAGTCTGGATGCCCGGTTTTGATACCTATCGAGAAATTTCTTCCTGTAGTAATTTTGAAGACTTTCAGGCCAGGAGGGCCGGTATAAGATACAGGCCTGAAGTAGATGCAAAAACAGAATTTGTGCATACACTGAATGGATCCGGCCTTGCTATAGGTAGGACAGTAGCTGCGATTCTGGAAAACTATCAAAATGAAGATGGTAGTATTACTGTCCCGGAAGTCCTGCGTCCATTTATGGGAACAGATATTATAAAATAAAGTATAGTAATTGACTTAAAAAATTTATGCTATTATGTGGCTGCAAGACCAATTTATAACCAAAAACAATCCAAGGAATACATAGTTTTGGCATAAAAAAAATAAAGATCTGTATAAATAAATATAATTGTTTGAATTTAATAAAAAAAACAAAATATTTATCCCTTTTTGCAGGTAATTAGTAGTTTTTGTAGAATTATTAAGTACAATATAAATCTTTGAATAAGGAAGAATTATTCTGCCAAAAATGTAATTGTAAAAGTTGAAAAGTGGTTAAAGAATAAAAATACTCTCCAGACCATTTTATGGAGAAAATTACTATGAATCTTTTTCTGCTCAGGTTTTGTTAAATTTATATATCCATTATTAATTTAAGGAGGGGGATATTTTAATGGAAAGTAATTTAGATAAGTTATCTTTTTTTAAATCTCTAAAATGGAAAATTAGTCTGGTAGTTATTACTATTCTTTTAATTATACTTTTTTCTATCAGTCTGGTAATCAATAATTCTGCTTCAAGTATAGTTAGGAGTCAAGTTAGAGAGAACATATCTTTAGTCAGTATGAATTATACCAGCAATGTTAATGAACTTATTAACAGGATTGACAGACAGATGGGTATAATGGTCCAGGATAGACATCTATTGGGTTACTACGATACACTGATGCCTTTTTATCCAGGGGGAGATGCCGGGGAAGAGGAGATGAAAGATTTCTATGACTTTCTTTCTTCATTCAGGACTGCTCAATATGGTGCAGCGGATAGTATATACTCATTGATGAATCAGCTGGATTATGCAGAGTTTGCTTATGCAACTATGCCAGATGGTAGGACACTGGTAGATGCGCGTGTAAGGGGTTTTGATGATGAAGAACTTGAGGATCAATATGTATTAAGAAATCTGGATGAATCATTATATAGGGGTATTCAATTTGGAGAGATATATACAATAGAGAATGAGCAGTATCTTTTATATAATAAAAGTATTACAAACCCGGATACAGGTGAACTGTGGGGATATTTGGTGGTTGGTTTTTCACCAGAACTGATTGGTGAGATCGATAATGTTTCAAGTGAAGATAGTGGTACCTACACTCTAATTAATCAACAGGGTGAAATACTTAAAAGTGAAAACCCTGAACTCTTTGGTACCCAGATAGAAGAACAATGGTTTCTGGAACAGATAGATGGAGATGATAATTATATAGAGAAAGAAGAGGATTATTTATTATATGACGAGGTTACTGATAATATCTCTTTAGCTGTTGAAATACCTTTAAAAAATGTTATGGCTCCAGTAAATAATCTAACTAGAACTATCTTCCTGGTTTCCGGTATATTTTTGATTCTAGGATTTATAGCAACGGTCTTTATTGTTAGCAGGCAGTTAAGTCCACTTGGGGGCTTCCTGAGTGCCTTTAATTCAATGAAGAGTGGTGATCTAACTGAGAGTGTAAAACTTGATGAATCATATCTGAAAAGGAAAGACGAGATAGGCTTAATGGCTAATAATTTTAATGATATGATCGGTGAATTACGTGAACTGGTAGTAGGGATCAAATTCCAGTCACGTGAACTCGATGATTCTGCTGATATCATGAATAGTACCAGCCAGGAAGTAGGTACTCTGGCTGAACAGGTAGGTAATTCTGTCCAGCGTGTATCAGCTGGTGCTGAAGAACAGATAGCGCAGATTGAGGAGACCAGCAATAATGTAATCAATCTTAATAGTCAGATAAAAAATATTGATAATAATGCACAGCAGATCTCACGGGGTGCTGATAACGTGCTTGATAGTATCCGTAAGGGTAATAGCTCTGTAAACCACTCAATAGAAAAGATTAATAACGTTAGTAAAGAAACTACCAGAGTTTCGGAAATTGTAAACAATCTGGGCGATATGTCGCAACAGATCGGAGATATAATTGATCTTATATATAGTATCTCTAACCAGACCAACATGTTAGCCCTTAATGCAGCTATCGAGGCCGCCAGGGCTGGACAGGCTGGACAGGGTTTCAGTGTTGTTGCTGATGAGATCAGGACTCTTGCTGAGCAATCCTCTGAAGCGACCGAAAACATAGCTAACCTGATTGGGAATATTCAGGAAGGTGTCCGGGATGCTGAAGAGGTTATGGGTCACAATGAAGAAATGGTTGCCGAAAGTGTCAAGGCTATTAGGGATACAGATACAATCTTTAATGAGATTGAAGAGGTATCAGCCGTTCTTCGTAATTCCATTACGATGGTAGTTGATGGATTAATGGAAATGACTACTGAAAGTCAGCAGGTAGAGGAAGCTATTAAAGACATCTCTACAATCAGTAAGGAATTCGCATTGAATTCAGAAGAAATTGCAGCTTCCAGTGAGGAACAGATAGCATCTACTGAAGAAATAGTAAGTGCAGCCGAGAGATTGAAAAATATGTCTGAAGCACTTATGGAAAATGTTAATAGATTTGAATTATAGAAGTGTTTTAAAAAACTATATCTGAATATAATAGCTTAGATTCAGGAACAGGATAGATAGGATATAGATTAATATTAATGTTAATATCAAAAAGCTCCTACTTTGTTATGGTAGGGGCTTTTTTTAGATTAAAGAAATAATGTGTTTTTATGGATGATAGATAGTTTTTGCTATTAATATAAGAAAACTGAGACAATTTCTTTTACTATTTTACTTGAAGAGGATTTTATTAATGTCTTAGTGTTGGAATACATATCATGGAGCCAACCCTCAGATTTCGAGGATTTATATCAGGGTTTACTCTCATGATTGCTCTGACTGTGGTATTGTTTCTGCGAGCTATATTGTAAAGGGTATCTCCACTTTTAATATAGTAAGGAGTTGTGTCTGCCGGACACCTTCTGGCCATTTTCTATCACCTCTTATAATTTTTTTGATACCTGTTTATTACACAAGAAGATTGAATTATTCTAATTACATGTTAATTTTCAATAAGTCGGAATTTCAGATGTTTTATTATCAAAAATATATTATTATTATATTCCGCATAGCTAATTTTGTTATAAATTTTATATTTTTGTATTTCCCGGGCAATAATTATGACTTAAGTTATCAAGTTCTTGTTTTAATAATAACAAATTGCCGCAGGATAGACTTGAAAACTAAGATAATCCTTGATAAAATTATTAGTAACAGTTACTATAATCACTAAAATTAAAATAGGGAGTGATAATTAAAGCAATGAGTATGTTTTGTTTTCAATGTCAGGAAACTGCTCAGAATGTGGGATGTAGACTTCGAGGAGTTTGTGGAAAGACTGAGGATGTAGCCAACCTTCAGGACCTTTTAATTGATATTCTGAAAGGTATCTCAATTTATTCTGAAAAAGCTAAAGAGTTGGATATTGAAGGAGATGTTGATAATAATTACGATGTTGACCGATTTATCCTGGAAGGTCTTTTTGCTACTATTACAAATGGCAATTTTGATTCAGAAAGATTTGAGGAACTTATTGAAGAAGCACTGGATATCCGTGAGGATATGAGGATTAATTTTGAAAAGGTATATCGAGACAGATATGGGGAGGAGTTTGAAGGAGACCTCCCCGAGGAAGCATGCTGGTACAGTAATAATATAAGTGATTTCTATGAAAAGGGTAGAGAGGTTGGTGTTTTGACAACAGAAGATGTTGATATCAGATCACTTCGGGAATTAATTGTTTATGGTATCAAGGGTATAGCTGCTTATGCTGACCATGCCTATGTACTTGAACATACAGATGATGAAATAACATCATTTGTGAAGAAAGGACTGGCTGCCACCACAGATGACAGTCTGACAGTTGACGAACTGGTAGAACTGGTTCTGGAATGTGGTGATATTGCTGTTAAGACTATGGCCCTACTTGATAAGGCAAACACCGGTGCCTATGGTCATCCAGAGCCTACAGAAGTAAATCTGGGTGTACGAGATAGACCTGGAATCCTGATAAGTGGTCATGATCTAAGGGATATGGAAGAGTTATTAAAACAGACAGAGGGCACAGGTGTAGATGTATATACACATGGTGAAATGCTGCCGGCCAATTCATATCCTGCTTTCAAGAAATATGATCACTTTGTTGGTAATTACGGAAACTCATGGTGGAAGCAAAAAGAAGAATTTGAGAAATTTAATGGACCAATACTTATGACTACAAACTGTCTGGTACCGCCAAAAGATACTTATATGGATCGTGTATATACTACCGGTGTTGTGGGATATCCGGGAATGAAACACATAGAAGACCGAGAGGGAGGAAAGGAGAAAGATTTTTCAGCAATTATTAAACACGCCGTGCAGTGTAAGTCACCTGAAGAACTGGAAACCGGTACAATACCAGGTGGTTTTGCACATAATGCGGTAGTAAGTCTGGCTGATAAAGTAGTTGAAGCTGTTAAAAATGGGGATATAAAGAGGTTTGTAGTAATGGGCGGATGTGATGGACGGTTTAAGCAAAGA
Source organism: Halanaerobiales bacterium (assembly GCA_046546395.1). Lineage (GTDB taxonomy): Bacteria > Bacillota > Halanaerobiia > Halanaerobiales > DTU029 > JBDNGI01. The sequence continues at coordinate 13,128 of JBKGXW010000023.1, read as the reverse complement.
AAATATTTTACAGAAGTTGCTGAAAAACTACCGGAAGATGCGGTTATTTTGACATCTGGATGTGCAAAATACCGTTATAACAAACTTGATCTCGGTGATATAAATGGTATTCCAAGAGTCCTGGATGCTGGTCAGTGTAATGATTCATATTCACTGATAGTAATCGCCCAGAAACTGGCTGAAGCCTTCGAGATCGATGATATTAACCAATTGCCTATTTCATATGATATTGCCTGGTATGAGCAGAAGGCTGTTGCTGTTTTACTGGCTCTACTATCACTCAATATCAAAGGAATACGCCTTGGGCCTACTTTGCCTGCCTTTGTATCACCAAATGTACTGGATGTACTGGTGGATAAATTTGATGTTAAGCCTACTGGTGAAGCAGAGGAGGATGTTGAATCCATTATGGCAGGCAAATAATTGACTTACTGGAGATATCTTTTCCAGTAGGTATATTATTACTGGTTTTATGGATAGTAATAAATATAGATTTAAAAATTGTGCTTCAGGGGGGTGGTGTTAGCCCTTCTGGAGCTATTTATAAACCCTTTTTACTATATTTGATTATTGGACTTGAGGTGTTAAAGATGAAAATAGGTGTAATGAGACTTGAATTATATATGCCTGCTTCTGCATCACTGAAAGACAAGCGTAATATAATAAAAAGTCTTATGGAACAGTGTAGAAATAAATATAATATATCCATAGCCGAAATAGAAAAACTGGAAATCTGGAAAAATAGTGTGATCGGTATTGCCTCTGTCAGCAATGACTGGAAATTAATAGAAAAGATATTCCAGGGGATAATAAGGTATATCGATACCCTAAATGACCTAGAGCTAACTGACTATTCTATTGATTACTATTGAGATTGTAAATGATAGAATAAAAGAATTGAATGAAAAATCCATAAAGGATTAGTTAAAAAGTACACAAAAGCAGCCAAAATCGATATTGGGGAAGAAGCGATGGTTTATAAATATGTACCTGATAAAGAACATCTTGAAGAGGCCTATCGGTTTGGTAAACGAATAGCAAAAACTATCAAGAGCGATTGATGTACAATTTAGTTAATGATTAGAAAATATGAGTTACTTTATTTTGCTAAAAATAAGGATTTATTGGAAGGTTGAGGTGAACAAAATGGATTCTATAGAATTAATGGTTGAGGAACACAGGAATATAAAGAGGGTACTGATGGTTATCAGAAAACTGGCTCTTAAAATTCTCGATATTGGCGAGGTTGATTCAGAGGCATATTATAAGATAATTGATTTTGTCAGAAACTATGCAGATAAACACCATCACAGCAAGGAAGAGGATATACTGTTTAAGAAAATGATAGAAGAGCTTGGTACAGACGTAGAAGAAGGGCCCATTGCAAATATGCTCAATGAGCATCAGATGGGGCGGATGTTTATGCAGAAACTTGAGAATGCCCTTGAAGAGTATAAACAGCAGGGTTCTGAAGGTGCAAAAATAGATATTATTGCAAATAGCGTGGCATATGCTGACATGTTATATCATCATATTGATAAGGAAGATGAGGCTGTGTATGTATATGGGAAAGCCAATCTATCTAAAGAGGGTATGGAAGCAGTAAAAAAAGAAGTACAGAATGTGGAAAAATCCGCAGCTAAAAATGGAGTACAGGATAAATATATTGCCATAGTAGAAGAACTGGAATTAAGGGTGAAATGACACTTTCCTCATTGTACTTTGATTCTAATTCGCTAATACATTTATTAGTTCTTTGGTTAATATAAAAGATATATTAACAGAATATTAGTTTAGCAGGCTTTCCTGATAAAAGGGCGGCCTTTTACTTTAATTATACCTATGGTTCCACACTATGAAAAGGTTGTCATCAAAATTACTTTAAGAAAAATAGTTATAGCTTAATATAAGTTTTAGCTTAAGTATATCCAAAACACTGAAATAGATGAAAATAATTCTACTTGTGATATAATATAATGGTTAAATTACAAAATAGTGTTCTACAGTTTAAATTGACTGCTATAGTGGATACTATGTAAACTAATTTTACTGGTAAAGGACTATGTTTTCCTCCTGGACAATTTTGTAGTAGTATATCATTCTAATAGACTATCTTTATATAAAAAGGAAGGGGTTTTTAATATGGAAATAGATGAAGCTCAAGAGAGGCGGACTGCAAATGGTGGGTTCGTCCCCAGATTGAGCACTTATCTCTTAATGTTTTCATTTGCAATTTCTGCTACCATGCTCAGTCCAATGATGCCGGAAATAATAGCTCATTTTAATTTAAAACTGTCCCAGGGTGGATTAATCCTGACATTACAGAGTATTGGAGGAATACTGGTTGTTGCGCTGGCAGGGATTGTGGCAGATAAAGTCAGTAAATCAAAATTAATGGTCCTGGGTTTTTTCCTCTATATGATCTGTTTATACTTACTTAGTATAGTGCCCTTATTTAGTTTTCTGCTGGTTTTATCTTTTGTCTTTGGTATAGGCAGTCGTCTTGTAGATACACTTTCTAATGCATATATATCTGATCTCTATCCAGAGTTGAAAGGTCGATATTTAAATATATTACATTCTGTTTTTGGTATCGGAGCCTTAGTGGGTCCGCTGTACACCAGGTTTTTACTGGATACAGGTTATTCCTGGCGTCATGTATTCAGGTTTCTGGGGTATTTTTCACTGCCACTTTTGATAATATTTTATTTGACACAGCGTGGAAGGCCAGTAATAAAGCATAAGAAGGGTAGTAATGGAGAGCATGAACATTTACTGAAATTACTGAGGAATAAGCAGATATGGGTATTATCATTAGTTATGTTTTTTTATGTAGGACATCAGGCTGGTCTAATGTTATGGATACCAATGTATATAGAGACATATCTTAAAAGTAGTGCAGTGATAGCAAGTATATCCATATCTATTTACTGGATTGGTATGATTATCAGCAGGATGACTTTCTCCCATTTTACCAGAAATCATAAGAATTCTATCATGATTAGATGGACAAGCATAATAGCTGGTTTATTATTGCTTGTGGGATTTTATTCAAAACAGACATGGCTTGTAATAGTATTCCTGGCTGTATCGGGTTTGTTGACAGGAGCTTTTATACCCTTATTGATTGATATCGCCAGTAGTAAATATCCACAGAACACAGGATCAGCCACTTCAATTTTATACTTGAGCCTAAATACAAGTGTGATGCTGTATCCCTGGTTGATAGGCTTGATCGCAGAGAATATTTCATTTCAATGGGGAATGATTTTTGCGACTATTTCTCTGCTGGTGATATACTTTATTAGTTATACAATAAGGGATGAGGAGTAGGTTACCAATATGATTTCAGGTATTAATTACGTAGAAACAGAATAATAATCCGTTAATTATCATAGCAAAAAAGGAGATATGGAAAAGCTATACTTGCTTATTAATAATAATAACTATTTATTCACAATGTTATCCACAGGCTGTGGATTATTTTAATAATAAATTCCCTGCATTGCACTAAGTTTCCAGGGAATAAAGTTTTTAGTCAAAGCGTAAATTCAAAATATAATACAAAGAATGCTTGAACTTCATTTTTTATTATTTTTTTGCTAAAAAACTACTTTCATAAAAGGATATAATATATATTTGTCTAAATATAATAATATAGCAATTAATCTGTATTATATTAGTAGTACAGAGCAATTATTATCCCGGACATGACGTGTATGACGAAGTTAAGTCATTCCAGTAAGGCGTGGTGAAAACAAGATGTTTATGATATTCATTCACAATATGGCATTAATTATTACGTCATTATACCTGGTTTCTTTGCTAAAAAAATATATGCTGAAAAATGAATATATATATCCGAAACTATATATGTTTTTTGTATCAACTTTAGGCGGTCTGTTATCGTCTTTAATTCTGGCTGATGCTGTTGTTTACAATGGGGCCAGGTATGATCTCAGGAGTGTGCCAATATTTCTGATTGCATATATTAATGGGTGGAAATTTGGACTGTTGACTGCCTTATTACCTGCCGCCTATAGAATATACCTGGGGGGGCCTACAGTAATAGAGGGTATAGTCTTTGATATAATTATAGCATTAATTATAGGTTCAATTGGTCATCAGAAAAGTTCATCGGATCGTGTTATTGTAAATATAGATGGAAGAAAGGCTTTATTACTGTACTTTTGTGTAATAGCTTTAACCTACTCTATTCCCTTATTATGGATTCCAATTTCTTTATCATTCTGGATTAAACTTATAAGTCTTTTTACTTTGTTTAGTCTAATAACCATTTATTTTTCAATATATCTGATTAATGATTTTAATAAAGATATTTATCGTAATCTTATAGAATTTTCAGAGACTAAAGAAGTATTGCTGGAAAGGGAAAAGGAACTGGAGAGACAGAACCTTAATATCAGGTTTTTTAGTAATATATCTCATGAATTTAAGACACCGCTTAATCTTATATTTTCTGCCCTACAGATGTTGGATAAATATAATAAGAAAAAATTGAAAATAGAAGATGAAAGATTTAAGCGTTATTTGTGTATTATCAAGCAGAACGGATATCGCTTATTAAGATTGGTAGATAATGTAATAGATATTACCAGAATTGATGTTAATTCATTTAGATTGAATTTAATTAATGTTGATATTGTTGCCACTGTTAAAGATTTTGTATTGTCAATAGAAGAGTATGTTGAGAGCAAAGAACGCAAATTTGAATTTATTTCAAATGTCGATAATAAGGTTATTGCTGTAGATCCAGAAAATCTTGAAAGAGTTATTCTAAATCTGATTTCAAACGCAGTTAAGTTTACTGAAACAGGAGATAGTATTTCTGTAAATCTAATAGCAAAGGAAGAATCAGTAGATATAGTAATTAGTGATACTGGTATAGGAATTGATGAAGATAAGCAGAAACATATATTTGAATTGTTTAGACAGGCTGACGAATCGTTTTCAAGAAGGGCTGAAGGGAGTGGCATTGGCCTTTACATAGTAAAACAGATAATTGATTTACATGATGGTGAAGTCTGGGTTGAGAGTGAAAAAGGAAAGGGAAGCAGCTTTTACTTGCGATTCCCTGTTAAAACTATAAGTCGTGATAGCAATGACGATTTAAGTCATAGTAATGAATTGATAGATAAAATAGATATTGAGTTTTCGGATATATATAATGTTTAGGTTTAAGATCCTGAAATATACGAAAAGCTTTAAAGTATTATTTAAGAAAGTGGTGGTTTCATAAGGTGAGTTCTTTTATGTTAAAAATGATCGGAATAATAACAATGACTGCAGACCATGTTGGAAGTATTATGTATCCTGATCTGTTGCTTCTGCGAGTAATCGGACGACTGGCTTTTCCTATTTTTGCATTTTTGATAAGTGAGGGATATAGAAAGACAAGCGATGTTACGGATTATATGGGTAGAATACTGGTTTTCGCTTTCTTTTCTCAGCTCGCTTATCAACTGGCACTGGGTAGTGGTACTTTAAATGTACTCTTTACATTCGCGCTGGGATTATATGCTATTTATAGCTATGAAAAAAACAACAATATTCTTATTGTTTTCATTGTAGCAATAGCAGCCCAATTGTTTCAAACTGATTACGGGGCTTATGGTGTTTTAATGATATTTATTTTTCATAAGTATCATAATAATTTTAAAGAAGTTGTGAAGTATTTTACATTGTTAACAATGGCATATGTTGCTTATACTGTAGTACCTATATATCTGGAAGTACAAAATTTTGTAGTCTTTCGAGTTTACAGTGTCCAATTATTTGCTATACCAACTTTATTATTTATATATTTCTATAATGGAAGAAGAGGCCCCAGAGCCAAGTACTTATTTTATGTTTTTTATCCTGGACACCTTTTATTGATTCACTATCTAAATGAGTTTATAGTAAATTATAGGGTAGAGGAGATATTGGGTGGATGAGTAATAAATTTGCCTTCATAGCACGTGGTAATTAAAAATAGATAAATTTTTTTATTAAGACAGAAATATGATGTATGATACAGTACAAATATATTGCAGAGAATTATTATTGACAATTAATTTTATATTTGATAATATAAAAAAGAACATTGTTCGCAAATAAAATATGATAATATCAAGTCCTGTAATAATGGGAAAAAGAAATAGAGAAATCAGGGCACATAAAAACCAGAGCATATAATAAGTAATTGCTCAATGCTAGAGCTTTGGAGCTGATATAGATGGTACAGTATCAAAAAGAAGAAGTACGGGACTCTATAATTAAAGCAGCCAGGGGAGAATTCATTAAACATGGATATCAAAAAGCTTCAATCAGACAGATTGCTGAAGAAGCGGGTGTTATCCCCAGTAATATTTACAATTATTTTGACGGAAAAGATGGGGTTTTTGGTGAAGTATTGAAACCTCTTATAGTTGAACTTGATAATTTTAAAGCATTCATGATAAAGTGGGAGTTCAGTGATAAATCAGGAGATAAGCATGAAGGCCCAGGAGAGCACCGCAGAGTAATGGTAGAATCAATAAAGCTTGTCGATAAGTATAGAGCCCTTTTTAAATTATTGGTCTTTAAATCTCACGGCTCTTCCTATGAAGATTATATAAATAAGATGGTAAACTGGTTTACTGATAATATGTACCTTCATTTTAAGCGAAATTCTGGTGATTTATTTAGTAAATTTTTGATACATAATACCACTTCGATCTGGTTTAATTTTATAAAGGAAATTTTACGATATGATGTCAGTGGCAAAGAAATGCAGCAAGCAACCGCTGATATGATGACATTTATCTACAGCGGTCATGCGGGACTAAAGGAGTGGAAGAAGAGCCAGATACGATAATTTTAAGTAAATGAGAATGATACTTGTTTTTGTAAGTCTATATAGTTATAAATTAAGTATTATTAGATAAATCACATTAGTCAAATAAGTACAATGAAAAAGGAAGATTAGTAGAGGGGGAAATAAGAAATGTTATTAGTAGAATATTTTTTTTAACAAAAGCGAATATTGTTCTTTTTTAAAATATATAAGGAGCCTTATTGTTATATATACAAATATTGTAGTATTCTGGTATCGGCAGGCTACTGGATGATTATATGATTACTATCATCTGTTTGAAATGTTTTGGAGCTTTTAATAAAAGAAATTGTAAAGGGTAAGGATATTTGGAAAAGGAAATTGAAAGATTAAACAGAAACTGAAGAAAGGATTGTAGCTATGACAAAAATTATCAGTATTCTTGTTTTAATAGCATTAATATTTAGTACTTTATTGTTATTTGAAGCAAAGGCGGATACTATTCTGAAGAAGGAGTTTGCTGAGCTTGATAATCTATATAACTCTTTTTACACTGGAGGAAATCTGGAGTATTTAGAGAAGTCTATAGATAAAATAGAAGTATTAATAGCAAATCACTCTGAAAACTATGAGATGTACTGGAGAGCAGCAGAAGGCTACTACCACTATGGTGCTGCAATAGCGGCAGAAGAAAAAAAAGAAGGAGAACCCCTGTCTGCCTTCAAAAAGGGCAGAGAATATGCAGAAAAAGCAGTTGAACTTAATCCTGACAGTAGCAGGGCCCATTTCTGGTTGGGATCATTAATGGGTAGTGTTGGCCTGGAAGAGGGCATCCTATCTTCTTTATCAATGATAAAACCTATGAGAAATGAACTGGAAACTGCTATAGAGTTAGATCCCGAATATGCAGAGGCCTATGATGTTCTGGCTGAATTATATAATGAAGCACCGGGTTGGCCGATCAGTATTGGTAGTGACAAAAAAGCCCTGGAGTACCGGGAGAAAGCTGTTGAATTGCAACCACGTAATTTTGAATATCAGTGGAAGTTGTATCAGAACTATGAAAAACTAGATTACCAGGATGAAGCCAAAGTAGTGTTATATAGAATCTTACAGATGGCTAAATACCGTAATGATTTAGAAGCTACAAAGTATAAAGATATAGCAGAGGAACAATTACAGAAATATGAATAAAAATAAGAAAAGGAGAGATGTAAAATGTATGAATTGTATTCATATTATATAGTGGGTGTATTATTTGTTTTTCCGATTATTTCAATTATAATAGAGTATAGAAATAAAAAAGATGAACTGGATTCTAATGAATTGCCGATATTGATTTTTAAATGGTTTGTCTTCTGGTTCGGAGTCAGGTCCTTTACTGCCGGTCTCAGTCAGCTTTTAAATCCTGCTTTTACCGCTTCTATACTCCATAGCGGGGAGACAAGTTTTGTTGTTATCAGGGAGTTGGGGTTTGCAAATATGGCTATGGGCCTCGCTGGAATGATTTCACTTTTCGCTGTTACATGGAGGAGGCCGGCGGCGTTTTCTATAGGTGTCTTTATATTGGGGGCAACAATAATACATATTTTACGATTACCTCAGGGGATAAATATGAAGGAAATGACTGCTCTATTAAATGATATATACAAGGTCATAGTTATATCTGCTTATTTTATATATTCTTATAAGAGCAAGAATAAAAACATAGCTGATAGATCAATAAGTTAATTTTAGATGTTTATAAAATATAAGCATTTTATATCAGAGGTTATATTCTTTTATATAATCTGATGGCTTTTACATATTGTTTCTCTGGCAACACCGGTATAGTTAGACATTTCTTCTCTGGCGAGAGGAAGGTCTATTTCTATACCGGCTTTTATTTTCTTATCATATTCATTAAAAACTTTATTAAAAGATGCGATATTTCACATTAATATCATTTGTTGCCAGATTGAGAGAGTTTCCAACCAGGTTATTTTTCCCTTCATTAAGTAGATCCAGTGTCTGTTCCTTACTAACCCGGGAATACTTATAGTTCTTAATCTGTTCTTTATTTATCAGATATAAAGTATCAGCTTTAAACCCTTCAAGAGAGACGTCTTCACCCTTGTAACTTACTGGCAGATAATCTGTTTTAAAACAGTTACTATTAAACGGAGTAATTTTTTCTAATTAAATGAGTATATATAATATGAAACACCTTTGTCCTTCTCTGACTACTATAGCTCAAATAGCTTCTGAAATAAGGAGAAAAAGTATTGAGGTTTTAGAGAATGTGATTACGGGTAATAAAGCTGCAGAGAAATAATCTATTACCAGATAATCTTATAATCAGACAATCACAGGCGGAGAATGAAAACGTTTTCAGGAGAACAGGGGGGTGGTCAGTTAAAAAATAATATCTGTTATATATTTTTATTTTAAATTATGTTACCTAATTAAAAGAGGAGGAATTTAGAAAATGAAAAAAAGTATGTTAATAGTACTAATCTTCACAATAGTTCTTAGCTTAAGTGTTGCTGTAGTGGCTGAGGAAACAGAGGGAAAGTTCATAGTCACCGTAGCAGCTGGTGCTGTTGGTCAGGAGCTAGAACTAACACAGGCAGCAGCTCAGCGTTATATGGATGAACACCCAGGTGTTGAAGTTAAAGTGCTAGAAACTCCTGACCTTGCTCAGGACCGTCTGGGCTTATACCTACAGTTCCTTGAAGCAAAGAGTCCTGAAGTTGATGTTTATCAAATTGATGTAATCTGGCCCGGTGACCTGGCAGAGCACTTTGTTGATCTTTATGAATATGGAGCGGCAGAAGTAGGTGATAATCATTTTGCAGCTATTATCCAGAATAATACTGTAGATGGTGAGTTAATTGGTATCCCATGGTTTACAGATGCAGGTTTATTGTATTATCGCCAGGATCTTCTGAATAAGTACAATCTTGATGTTCCTCATACATGGGAACAGTTAGAATTGGCCGCAGCTATTATTCAGGCTGGAGAAAGAGAAGCCGGAAATGCTGATTTCTGGGGTTATGTCTGGCAGGGGGATGCTTATGAAGGTTTGACCTGTGACGCACTTGAATGGGTAGCTTCCAATGGTGGAGGTACCATTATTAATTCTGATCAGGAAATAACTATTTATAATGAAGAAGCAGTAGAAGTAATTGATATGGCTGCTGGCTGGGTAGGTACAATTTCTCCTGATGGTGTTACTGATTTTGGTGAAGAAGATGCACGTAATGTATGGCAGTCAGGAAACGCTGCCTTTATGCGTAACTGGCCGTATGCCTATAGTCTTGGTAATGCAGACGATAGTCCTATTAGGGGTAAATTTGGCGTAGCCCCATTACCTGCTGGAAATAGCGGCTTTGGCGCAGCAACGTTAGGTGGCTGGCAGTTGGCCGTAAGTAAATACAGTAATAATCCAGAGGTATCTGCAGATGTTGCCCTGTTCATGGCTTCTGAAAATGAACAAAAAATACGCGCTGTTAAAGGTTCAATGAATCCAACAATCAAAACCTTATATCAGGATCCAGAAGTTCTGGAAGCGAGTCCTTTCTTCGGAGAGTTATATGATGTCTTTACAAATGCTGTTGCAAGACCATCAACAGTTACTGCTCCAAATTATAATGCCGTTTCAACTGAATTCTTCCAGGCAGTACACTCTGTTCTGACAGGTAATGAAGATGCTGCAACAGCACTTGAATATCTGGAACTTGACTTAATGGAAATAACAGGATTTGAAATTGAATAAATTATTGATACAGCCTGTGCCCTTTACCGGGCGCGGGCATATTTAATGATTTGATTTTATCAATAGAGAGTCACATTTTTTTGGAAGCAATCAATTTTAATGTATTTTGTATTTTCGCTAATAAGATTTTTAATGAAAATATGGTCTTTTTGTTATGTTGTTTAAAAGGAGGTAGACATGGCTAATAGTAAAGTTAGCACTGGGAAGAACAAAAATGTAATCTCTAATCTTTCTAAAAACGAACAGAGATTGGCCTATAAATTGTTGCTTCCTACCTTTATAATTTTAATTCTTATTGCTATCTATCCACTGGGACAGGTATTTTACACCAGTTTTACTGATAGGAAATTTGCAAGTGCGCAGGAGGCCCATTTTATTGGTTTTGATAATTATATCAGTCTTCTGGGGTTAAAGATTAGAAAATTGCCACCTCAGATAGATGAAGATAACGGACAGCCTATATTAGATGAAGAGACAGGTGATATTATCTATGAACGTCCAATCAGAGTTTTGCCGAGGAGACCAAGACTGTACAGGGAATTAGTTCAGTTTAATTTTCTTGGAAATCGATATGTAGTTGGTGCTTCGAATCCAACCTTTATTAGAGCAGTTATAAATACGATTATATTTACGGTATGTTCTGTTTTTCTGGAAACGGTTCTTGGTATGATTGTTGCCCTTACAGTTAATAGTAAGTTTGCTGGAAGGGGAGTAATGAGGGCAGTGATGCTGGTTCCCTGGGCAGTTATTACTGTTGTATCAGCCAGGATGTGGGAATGGATGTTACAGTCAAATAGGATTGGGCTATTTAATACTATCTTTGAAAAACTGGGAATAGGTGAGGGTCATATTGCCTTTCTGTCCATGGAGACCTGGCAATTACCTTCTATTATTGCTGTAGACGTCTGGAAGACAACCCCTTTTATGGCTTTGCTGCTGCTGGCTGGTCTGCAATTAATACCAGATGAGTTATATGAAGCGGCAGAAGTAGATGGGGCTTCTAGAGTAAAACAGTTTTTTAAGATTACTTTGCCTTTATTGAAACCATCTCTTGCAGTAGCTCTGGTTTTTCGTACTCTTGATGCCCTCAGGGTTTTTGATGTTTTCCAGGTAATGCTGGCTCAGAAACGATATTCCATGGCCAGTTATAATTATTATCAATTAATAGGTAATCGAGAGATGGGTCTGGCATCGGCTATTGGCGTAATCATATTCTTTTTGATTCTCATTTTTGCAGTTACATATATAAGACTGCTGGGAGTTGATACAGAATGAGCAAAAAAATTGATGGAAGTGATAAAATTAAAAAAGATATAATTAAAAATAATATAATTGGCAAAGATATAAGCAAAAAGTTTGGTAGGATGTTTTTCTGGTTTTTGATTATTATTATATTTATATATATGTTATTCCCTTTCTACTGGGCTTTAAATTCTTCATTAAAGACAGAGACACAACTCCAGATGCAGCCAACGACTTTTCTGCCTATTAATCCTCAAACAAGTAAAATTGATTTTTATTTCGGCAACTTCAAGGCAGTTTTAAGTGATGGGACCTTTACCAGGGGTTTATATAATAGTTTTATTGTGGCTTTATCAACTACTGTGCTTGCTTTACTGGTAGGTGCATTTGCGGCTTTTGCCCTGGGAAAATTACGATTCAAGGGTAAAAAGCCTTCGCTGTATATCATTCTGGCAATGACAATGTTTCCGCAGGTTACGGTACTTGCAGGATTGTATGCAGTAATAACACGATTGAATTTATCGGCAATTCCCGGTATGATTCTTACATATATGATCTTTACTTTACCATTTACTACCTGGGTTATGACGTCTTTTTTCAGGGACTTACCCGTTGAGTTGATGCAGTCAGCACAGGTCGATGGGGCAACGCCTTTCCAGACTTTCTATATGATACTTTTGCCTTTAACCGCTCCAGCATTAGTAACCACAGGATTATTATCGTTTATCGCGGCCTGGAATGAATATCTATTTGCTTTGACTTTTACCTCAATAGAACCCAAGTCCCGGACTGTTCCAGTGGCAATATCTCTGTTCAGTGGAGTGGTGTCCAGGCAGGAGCCGTTTGGTGAAGTAATGGCTGCTGCGGTAATAGTTACCATACCAATTGTGGTACTTGTCCTCTTCTTCCAGCGTAAGATTGTGGCCGGTCTAACTGCCGGTGCTGTCAAAGGGTAGAAGAATTGCCCTGCAGAACAAGATACCTTTTTTGTGGTCATACCATAATATATAATATTGATTACAATGATGAAGAAATCTCGATAGCTAATATGAAGAAAAAAGGCCTTTATAATGGAAGCGATTAAATTAAAACTGTATGAAGCAAGAAAAAACAGGTTAAAGCATCAATTATTCACAAACAGTATTTTTCTGTTAATTCAAAAAACTTAGTTATTTGACAGGGGTTGTTTATTGAGTTATACTGTTACTGAATGTAAAAATAACATTAATATAAATGGGGGGAATTATTACAATGGGTAAAGAAATGAAGACCATGGATGGAAATACCGCTGCCGCTCATGTAGCATATGCTT
>JBKGXW010000022.1:0-32762 GCA_046546395.1 Halanaerobiales bacterium | reverse complement strand
CTATAATTAGAATTAATAAATACCTTTTCATGGTCCATAAAAGATTTTAAATTATTTATAATACTTGTAAGTGGAAATAGGTCCAGCAGTTTTAAAAGTGTATAGACTGAGGGGTGAAAAATGAACAATCCAGTAAAGAAAAAATTGGATGATAATATTGAAATACTAAAAAAGACTCTGGGTACAGATGAAACCTTTGATATTCTTTTCCGTGATATTGAAATAGGAGGAAAGAAGGCCTGTTTGATTTTTATCGATGGTTTTATCAAAGACCAACTGAATCTCCCAATACTGAAATTAATGGAGACAGAGAGGGAAGAAATCTCAGTAGATGTTATCAAAAAACTATTGGTCAACAGACTACCTTATTATGAGGTGGCTACAGAAAAAGATCTGGATAATGTTGTGCAGGAACTTCTGGCTGGTCCACAGGCTTTATTAATAGACGGTGTAGATGAAGCCATAATCATTGATGGACGTACATGGTTGAGTAGGTCACCTGAGGAGCCAGATCTCGAAAAGGCTACCAGGGGCCCTGCGGATGGTTTTGTCGAAACAATGCTCTTTAATGTCAATGCTGTAAGGCGGCGAATAAGGGATGTCAATTTCCGCGCTCAGGTTATTCAGGTTGGTAAGCGTTCAAAAAATGATGTAGCCCTGGTCTATATGAAAGATATAATGAATCCTGATCTTCTGAAAGATGTGAAGAGTAAACTGGAAAGTGTTGATATTGACGGATTGCCCCTTGCTGATAAGTCAGTTGAAGATATCATAACCGGGGGATCATTAAATCCTCTACCTAAAGTCCGGTACACAGAGAGACCTGATAATGTTGCTGCACATATACTGGAAGGAAATCTGGCAATTATTGTTGATAATTCACCTACGGCTCTAATCCTTCCGGCACCATTTCTATCACATATACAGACTCTGGAAGTCTATAGGAAGGGACCGCTTATGGGTACCTACCTGTCTTTAATGAGGATACTTGCTATATTGGTATCAGTATTTCTGCCAGCTATCTGGCTTCTTCTGGCAACCAATAAGGCGATGCTCCCTGAATACCTGGAATTTATCGGGGTCAAGGAAGGTGGCATTGTGGGCCTGGGGTATCAGTTCATTCTGGCCAGCGTGGGGATTGATTTAATAAGAATGGCTTCGATTCAGACACCCAGTACACTGGCTACTTCATTGAGTCTGGTCAGTGCACTATTGCTGGGAGATTTTGCAGTACAGGTAGGTTTATTTTCGCCCGAAGTAATTCTCTATATGGCCATTTCTGCTTTGAGTAATTTTGCCATACCTGGTTATGAACTTGCACTCGTATTGAAACTATGCCGGTTTATCCTATTAATTGCTGTTATTGCAGGAAATATCTGGGGGTTTGTAATAGCAGTAGTCCTGATATTCGTCTGGATGGTTTCCACAAAATCTTTTGGCGTATTCTATTTATGGCCGTTGATTCCTTTCGACTACCATGCTTTAAAATCATTCCTGATCAGGCAGACTGTCCTTGATCTATCACATATGAGACCAAAGGCATATGGGGTTGAGGACCAGGATAGAGCTGTCAAAGATGATGATAAAGAGAAGGATAAATAATGATAGATAAAAAGAGAATTTATTATATAATGAAACGCTTTGTTAGGAGTGATATATAGTGTCCGTAAAAATAGGTGTACCGCGGGCTTTGATGTACCATTATTATTATCCTATGTGGAAATCTTTTTTTAATGAACTGGAGCTGGAGCTTATCCTATCACCTGAGACCAATAAGAAAATACTGGATCAGGGAGTCAGAATCGCTGTAGATGATATCTGTCTGCCTTTTAAGGTATATTATGGTCATGTCCTTGATTTAATAGGAAAAGTGGATTATATATTTGTACCGCGCTTTATTAGTCTTGGTAAATATAATTATGTCTGTCCGAAATTTATGGGTCTACCTGATATGTTGAAGGCAACCATAAAAGATCTACCTGAACTTATTGAACCTGTGATTGATTTAAGAAAGGGATTTACTCCTCTCAGAAAAATAGCAATGCAGATAGGGAAAAGGTTTAAAAAAGGTTTCTGGGAAATTGAGAGAGCCTATCGAAAGGCTGTTAAAGTACAGTCTCATTTTGATACATTACAGATAGAAGGGAATAACCCTACAGAGGCAATTGAAAAGACATTATGTAAGTATCATTATATAAGTAGTAGTCTTAATCGGCAGTATAAGATTAAACATTCTCAAGAAATTCAGGACTATATAGCTGCTTCTAAAAGAACAGATTATAATCAGCTGAAGAATAGTGATGGAATAAATCGCGAAAATTCTGTGAAAAAGCTTAATATTACTGTTCTGGGCCATGCCTATATTCTAAATGACAACTTTATAAGTATGAATATAATTAAGCACCTTAAGGAACTGGGGGCAGAGATAAAAACTGTTGAAATGTTTGATAACAATTCTCTGGAAGATGCAGCAGCTCTTCAGGAGAAAAAAGTATTCTGGTATTTCAATAGAAAAGTAATGGGGGCTGCTTACAATGTCCTCACAAAAAAAGATCAACTTGATGGCATAGTTCAGGTAACAGCATTTGGTTGTGGCCCTGATTCCCTTGTCAAGGAATTGATTGATATAAGGGGAAAACGCAGTAATGTGTCTATACTAAATATTAATCTGGATGAACACAGTGGAGAAGCCGGGCTGCTTACCAGACTGGAAGCCTTTGTTGATTTACTGGAAAGAAGGAAAATATTATGAATAATATAACCTTCCCACATATGGGTGAGATGTCGATACCTGTAAAGGCCTTTTTCAATGAACTTGGATATAATGTGATTGAACCACCTAAAATAAGTAGAAAGACCCTTGATCTGGGGGTAAAATATAGTCCCGAATTTGCCTGTCTTCCCTTAAAAATCAATCTTGGTAATTTTATCGAGGCACTGGATAAAGGCGCCAATACTATTGTAATGGGCGGAGGATGTGGTCCTTGCCGTTTTGGCTATTATGCAGAGGTACAGCGAGAAATACTAAGGGAACTGGGATATGACTTTGAAGTATTTGTTATTGAGCCAAATTTGATAGAAAATTATCGTAATGTCCGTCGTATTTTTGGTAATGTATCTTTAAGAAAACTTTATTCTGCTGCCAGACTTGCCTGGTGTAAGGCAGTTGTTGTTGATGAGATTTATAAGCTTGTGCTGAGAAGAAGGGCAACTGAAGTAAAGGTGGGGGAAGTAGATAAACTCTATAATTCCTTTCTTTATAAACTTGAAGAAAGCAATTCAGTTCGAGAGATTAAAAAATTAGAGACAGAATATAAAGAATTAATAAACCAGACCAGAGCTGATTTTAAGCAGGGGATAGAAATAAGGATTGGGCTGGTCGGGGAGATATATCTAGTACTTGAACCCTTTGTCAATCTTAATATAGAAAAAAAGCTTGGAGAACTGGGGGTTGTGGTAGAAAAGAAGATATATATGACACAGTGGTTACTCCACTTTCTTCACCTTAGCAATGATGGTCACCTGATAGAAAGGGCAGCAGAGAAATATCTGAATAGTTTTGTCGGGGGACATGGCCAGGATACTGTTGGCAATGCAGTAAGATTTGCTGAATTAGATCTTGATGGAGTGATACAGCTTGCTCCATTTACCTGTATGCCGGAAATTATATCACAAACAATATTACCAGCAGTCAGTAAAGATAAGGGTATTCCGGTTTTGACCCTGTTTTTTGATGAACACAGTGCTGACGCAGGATTACAGACCAGACTGGAAGCTTTTGTTGACCTTCTGATTAGAAAAAAAGAGAGCAGGAACAAAGTGCTTTACCAATAGCGTAATATAAAGACACAATACTTTTATAATATGATTGACAGTATATCAAAGTGAATTATGGAGGATTGATACTTGATGTTTGAAGAAAACGAGTTTTTTCTTGGGTTGGATGTTGGTTCTGTAAGTACTGACTTTGCTATACTTGATAGATTTGGGAATCTAATTGATAAGGTATATCTGAGGACAAAAGGAAAACCTGTTAACGTTATCAAAGAAGGTTTATCAAATATAAGAAAAAAATATGATGAAATAAAAATAGTTGGGGCAGGGGCTACCGGTAGCGGCAGGAATCTGGCCGGTGTTATGATTGGTGCAGATGTAATAAAAAACGAAATAACAACTCACGCTGTAGCAGCTTCCAGACTGGTAGCTGATGTCAAAACAGTAATTGAAATAGGTGGACAGGATTCCAAGATCATAATTATTCGAGATGGAATAGCTATTGATTTTGCCATGAATACAGTCTGTGCTGCCGGGACAGGTTCTTTCCTTGACCAACAGGCTTTTCGTCTGGAAATCCCAATAGAGGAATTTGGCGACTATGCTCTCAAAGCAGAAAGTCCGGTTAGAATAGCTGGCCGTTGTTCTGTGTTTGCTGAATCTGATATGATACACAAACAACAGTTGGGCCATGACCTGCCTGAAATAATAGCTGGTCTGTGTGAAGCTATGGTCAGAAATTATCTAAATAATGTAGCAAAGGGTAAGGATATTCAGACTCCCATTGTTTTTCAGGGTGGGGTTGCAGCAAATAAGGGTATCAGAAAGGCTTTTGAAAAAGAACTGGGCTGTGAAATATATGTGCCTGAAGCACATGATGTAATGGGGGCTATAGGTGCTGGCCTCCTGGCCAGGGAACATATAATTAATAAAGAGAAGAAAACGACATTTAAGGGCTTTGAGATAACAGACTTTGAATTTAAAACTGTCAGCTTTGAATGTGATGGCTGTCCCAACAGGTGTGAAGTAGTAAATATTTATCAAAATGATGAACTAATTGCGCGCTGGGGTAATAAATGCCCCAAATGGGAAGCTGTATAGCAGCAAGGATATTTTATCTACGACAGCCAGAAAAACTCCATCAAAATATGTTTTGATATAGATGGAGCGGTTCCAGCGATTACTCATTTATACATCAATAATGCTTCTAAAAAATGTGCTTAAAGTTATAAATTCCTTTATCGATATTTTAATGAATTTTATTGGGGTACTTCTGGGTATCCCATTTTTGCTTTTATGAAAATTATTTGCTAAAAAAGATATATAGAAGACTAACGCCTTAGCTTTTTTATTTTTCCGTAACTTCACTAAACTAGATTATTGTGTTAAAATAAAGATAGATAGGAAGAATACATTTGATGTGTGTCATATACATATTCTGTGCCGATAAATTATATTACTTCAATGATAGATTAATACACTATTAAGAGAGAATCATTGCGTGATATTTTCGATGCTTATAAAGAAATATAAAATACTACAGTAATAAAAAGAGGTTTATTAAATAAGAAAAGATATATAAAATATAAAAGATATATGTATATAAAAATTGTATTTAACAAAATTTTATGGGGGGGATTAATGTGAAAAAGAGACTTGTATTAATAATGGCATTTATCATTGTTATAAGTATGTCTTTATCAACAATGGCATTTGAGGAAGTTAGAAATTTTAGTATGGAAGTCGAAATGACAGATGTTTTATCTATAGAGACAGGTGCTGGCAAACTACTCATTGAGCAAGTTGATAGCATTGATAGTATTGAAATAGAAGCAGTTATAAGGGTGGAGAATGTCAGTAACGATGAGTTAACTAAAGTACTGAATGAAGACCTGAGGCTTAATCTGGAGCGAAATGGTAATATTGTTCACTTAAGAAGCCAGTTCAGTAATAATATTGTAACATCAGGATTCCTGAATTTCCTGTTTGGGGGAACCACACAAAAGTATGTAGATGTATATATTAAAACACCATTAGTAGAAAGGATAAGAATAGATGATAGTTCTGGTGATATAGTACTTGCTGGAATTAGTACTGAGCTATATTTGAAGGATGGTTCAGGTGAGATAGAGCTGACTGAATGCTCAGGGGACTGGACAATTGATGATGGTTCTGGTGATATATTTATTGATAATTTTAGGGGACAATTAGACATAGAAGATAATTCCGGAAATGTCAATATTAATGAAAGTCTGGCAGATATAATAATTGATGATGGGTCAGGCGAAATATCTCTGGATGGCATAAATGGTAATGTTGATATTAAAGATGGTTCTGGAAATATAAGAGTTGACAATCTATCTGATTCCATCGAAATAGACGACGGGTCCGGAGATATTATTCTCCGTAATATCGGTGGAGATGTTACTATCTGGGATGCCGGTAGTGGTGATGTCAGATTACGGAACATCAACGGTCAGGTAAAGAATTACGATGATTAAACTCTGTGAAACATTATTTGAGAATACTTTTTTATTTCTGAAGACATCTCTATAAGTGCATGTTCGAAAAGTTAGCTTAGTAGATTATATTTCCCGGAACGAAGTTAAGGACATATGTCCATTGGGTGAAGGGAACTATAATCTATGGTGCAAAATGAAAACTTTTCGAACAGACTCTATAAATATCTATAGATATAAGTAATTGAACAACTCTGTAGATAATTAAATGAAAAATTCTGTAGACAATAAAGGGAAAAACTTTGTTCGGATTAGTTTTCCTGCTAGAAGGAGATATAATACATGTTATTAATAGATATACCACGGAGGGATTATATTGGATATCATAGTATCACATCAACCTGTTGATCTTGATGGACTTGGTGCAATGGTAGCAGCAAATAAACTATATCCTGATGCAAAACCCGTTCTATCAGGCAGACTGCATCGTACAGTAAAGGATTTTCTGGTGCTGTATAAAGATGAAATTGAAACATATACCCTGGAAGATATAGACTTCAATGAGTTGAACAGGATTATTATGGTTGACACATATAAAAAAGAAATGCTTGGAGATATCAACGGAAGAATAAATTGGGATGATTGTGAGGTCATTATCTATGACCATCATCCACATCAAAAAAAGGATTGGGTTTCACTTGACTTAAGCGAAGAGGTGGGTTCAGCTACAACCATACTTGTCAACAGGATAGTTGCCGAAGACCTGAAGCTAAATCCGTTTGAAGCAACAGTCTGTGCACTGGCTATCTATGCAGATACCGGTAATCTTACCTATTTGAATTCTACTGCTCATGATGCCCGCGCCCTTGCCTATTTGCTGGATGCCGGGGCAAATCTCCAGCTTATTAATGATTTTATAAAAGAACCCCTGAATAATATTCAGCAGGAGCTGCTCGAGAAACTTATAGAATATAGGGAGGATATCAATATTGATGGGATATTGGTATCACTATTTTCAATAGAATATGATCAATATGTAGCTGGGATTAACCGGATTGCTGAACAGATTAAAATACTTTATACACTGGATAATTTATTTATTGTTTTTCTTAATGGTGAAAAGGCTGAAGTGATAGGAAGAAGTAGTGATGAAGCAGTTGATATCGGAAAAATCTGTTCTACCATGGGAGGCGGAGGACATTCTGGTGCTGGTGCAGCCCGGGTAGATGGTGATGACCTTGACCAGATAAAAAGAAGATTGATAAAAGTCATTGAGGATAATGTACAGCCGTTGCTGAGAGTCCGAAAAATAATGTCTTCGCCGGTTAGAACTATCTCTCCAGAGACTACAATTGATGAAGTGGAAGAAATGATGAAAAAGTTTGGACATAATGGTTTTGTAGTAGTTGATGATGAAAAGATCAGAGGGATATTCTCCCGTCGAGACCTATATAAAGTAAAGGGTCATAACCTGATGCACGCGCCTGTTAAGGCTTATATGACCAGGGAAGTAATCTCAATTGATGCTGATGATTCTGTTAGCAAAGCCCAGGAATTGATGGTTGAACATGGGGTTGGACGTCTTCCCGTCATTGAAGGCGAGAAACTGGTCGGTATAATTACCAGGAGCAATGTCCTTGCATCATATTATGGAAAAGATACCCCATATCAGAACAAACATAGATATGGAAGCAGCATGGTTGATATATTTAAATCAGAAAGTGATGTATCTGAGAAACTGGATAATCTATCAGAAGATATACTGGGAATCTTAAAAAATGCAGGTAAGACTGCCGCTAAAAATGGAGTAAACGCTTATCTGATAGGTGGTATGGTACGAGATATGTTGCTGGATACAGATAATAAAGACCTAGATATTGTAATAGATGGATCACTGGAATCCTATATTTCTGAACTTGCAGAGGCGTTAAATGGAGAATATACATTTAATAATCAATTCAGGACCGGCGGTATACAAACAGTAGATGGCTTTCATATCGATCTAGCAGAAACCAGAAGAGAGGTATATCAATATACTGGTGCTCTGCCGGAAGTAGAGTCCAGTAATATGATTGAGGATTTATTCCGTAGAGATTATACCATTAATGCCCTGTCAATATGCTTAAACCCTGATAAATGGGGTACTTTACTTGACTACTTTGCAGGTGTTGAAGACCTTGAAAAGAGATTGTTACGCTCTTTACACCGTTTCAGTTTTTTAGATGATCCCACCAGAATTATCAGGGGCATCAGACTGGCAGCAAGACTGGATTTTTCCTTTGAAGAAGAAACATCTGATATGATAAGAGAGACAATCAAAACTGCTGATTTTTCTAGATTAACAAACGAAAGGGTTATTAAGGAACTGGAATTGCTATTTCAGAATCCCATTACGGAAACTCTATATAATTTACTGAAGAAATATAATATCTTCAAATTATTAAATATAGATATAGAAATAAAAGAAGAATATTTACAACAGGCCAGGAAACTTGAAGCATTTCTTGCAGAACTGGTCAAAAAGAATTATAATATAGAGGAATGGATATTGAGGATGGCTGTATTTACAGATCAATTAAAGACAAATGATATCTGGAAGTGGAATATAAAGGGTAAATATAAAGATATAATACTCACATACAGTAAAAATAGTCATCTGATATCTGAACTGGATACAAAACTGGATCCAGTAAGCTCTGTTGAACTGATGTCTGATTTTTCTAATGAACAGTTAATAATATTGATGATTAAAAGCGAATCCAGTCTGCTTAAAGAAAATATAATAGAATATCTTGAACATCTTCGAAATATAGAGATCAATATTAATGGACATGACCTTCTGGAGATGGGTATGGAAGCAGGCCCTGCTATTAGAGAAATCCTTGATATGGTATATAGAGCGCGTCTCCGTGAAGAAATAACAACACGGAAAGACCAGCTTGATTATGCCAGAAAACTTATTGAGGAAATGTAAATACTATTGATTGTAAAGAATTCTTTTTGTATATGTTTTAATTAAAAACTTATATTCATATCTTAATATAAACAAATTAGATTGGAGTGTTAATTTTGGATATAGCTAATATTATCTTATTAATACCAATAGCTTTATTATCGGTATCTTTCCATGAATATATGCATGGGAGGGTCTCACATATGTTAGGAGACCCTACACCTGAAGCAATGGGAAGGCTGACCATGAATCCACTGGCTCATCTTGATATCTTTGGAACTCTGGCCATTATTTTAATTCATGTTGGTTGGGCAAAACCTGTACCTGTAAATCCAAGGTATTATAAAAACCCCCGTAAGGGATTAATGTATGTAGGGATGGCAGGACCGGCTGCTAATATAGTTCTGGCATTAGGTTTTGTAGTTTTATTTCGTTTGCTTGCAATGTATTACGGTGTTTCCAGCAGTCATTTACTTTATTACTCATTAAGAGGTATGCTGAGTTCTAAACCCCTGACCATGATTTCTACTATGATTTTTATGGGGATTAATATTAATCTGGCACTGGCCATTTTTAATCTCATACCTGTTCCACCACTGGATGGTTCAAAAATACTCAGAGGATTTTTACCGTCATCAATTGATAAATACTTGTATAAGTTAGAAGGCCCTATAGGAATGCTAGTAGTTATTGCTTTAGTTTACCTTGGATTTGTTGATAAAATTATATTCCCACTGGTTACCATTATACAGAGTTATCTTCTATAAAGGATGAATAATATGCAGAATAAAAAATATGAAATACAACTAGACAGTTTCCAGGGTCCACTGGAGGTTCTGTATCAGTTAGTAAAGAAAAATAGGATAGAGATAAGTGAAATTTCACTGGCCAGGATTGCTGAACAATATCTTGATTATATGGAACAGCTGAAAGACTTTAATCTTGAGCTGGCCAGCGAATTTATGGTTATTGCGGCTGAATTAATCCAGATAAAAGTACGTACTTTACTTCCAAGAAATGTAGATGAGGAAGAAGAAGAGGATAGTAACCTTGTTCAACGACTGAAGGAATATCATTACTTCAAGAGGGTTTCAAAGATATTACAGGAATATGAAGAAAAGGGGTCCAGGTACTTTCCGCGGGCCGTTGACATTGCTGAAATAATCGGTGAAGAATTAGAAGTCAATCTTGAGATTGAGTTATCTGAATTGCAGGAAGCTTATCAGGGGGTTTTGCTTGCTTTGATGGAGTTGGATGATGATGTTGAGCAAAAAGAGGATAGAAACTGGAACCAGCTTAATTTTGAGGAAATAAAAATTGAGGACAAGACATCATATATACTTGACAGATTATCCAGGGTGTCTTCAGGATTGACTTTTAGCGATTTACTTATTGACCGATACAATAGAATGGAAGTTGTGGTGACATTCCTCAGCATTCTGGAACTTGCCAAAAGAGCCAGAGTTAGAATTAAACAGGAAAAAATTTTTTCCAATATAAATGTCAGTTAATTCCATAATAGTGATTATTGTCGAGGGAGTATTTTTACTATATACGGAAATTATGAGTCAAGTATTTCGGTAAGTTAGCTGGCATAAGACGAATATACTCTAAATCATAAGTAGGTGAGGTGGTAGTGTGGAAAATATACAAGCAGAAATAGAGGCATTAATCTTTTCGGCAGATGAGCCTGTTTCAATAGGCGAATTGAGTAGATTACTGGAGGTTTCGAAATCTGTTGTCAGGACTACTGTCAAAGATATTGCTGATATATACAAATCTGCCGATCATGGAATCTATCTCAAGGAATATAATAGTGGCTATATGTTTGTAACTAAAGCTGAATATGCCAGTATAGTCAGGGAGATGCATAATAAAAGAGTAACCAGACTGAGTCAGGCTGCTCTGGAAACACTGGCCATAATAGCCTATAAACAACCAATAACCAGGGCTGAGATAGAAGAGATCAGGGGTGTGAAGGCAGAAAAGACTCTTATAACACTGGGTAAATATTCACTGATAGAAGAGATAGGCAGGAAAGACACCCTGGGAAATCCAATTGTCTATGGTACTACAGATCGCTTTCTCCAGCTTTTTGATTTACAGGATCTATCCAGATTGCCGGAGATATCTATGGAAGAGTTGGAAATAACTGCAGAATAAACGTTTTAAGTGTAAAGTATTGGTATATTATAATGGAAAACGGGAATTAATAAGATTAACTGAGGGAGTGTTCTTATGTTAATCTATTTAATTCCTTTTTTTATTTTCAGTATTTTTTTGATTATATATACATTACCTGTTAATATTAAAATTGAATATAGTAGAATAGAGGAAGATGATGAGTTCAGACTTGATATCTATACATTTATTAGATTCCTGGGAATGAGTATCTACATCCCGTATTTCAACAATAAACTGATAGCATTTTTCACAGAATTCTTTGCTGAGATTGATCTGTTTTTCCTTAAAAAAAAGTCTAACTATAAAAATGTAGACATTGAGGAAGAAGTTGAATGGGAGAAAATACATCTTGATAAACTTAAAAAAATACTTTTTTTAATAATGGACAAAAACCTGAATAGAATAATTTTCGATAACCTGAAGATTTACTGTAAGTCTTTCTACTGGAGAACTGAATATGGCATGTCAAATCCCGCTATAACTGGTATTAGTAATGGTTTGTTCTGGATTCTGAAAGGAATTATTGTACAGGTCATATCTATTATACTTAATTTCAATAATCCCCCCGAACTATATGTAAAACCCGACTTTGATGAAGAAAAGTTCTCCACCTATTTTTCGGGTATATTTTCACTTCATTTAGGAAATATTATACTTACAACAATGAAGATATTAATCTATAAATTAGACAGGATAAAGATTAAAAGAATCATTTCGCTTAAAATACGTTAATCGTTAATCCTGGAGGGAGGGTTAATTGTGTCAGAACACCCAATAGAAAAACTAATGGATACTGCAATGACCAATATAAAAAGTATGGTAGATGTAAATACTATAGTAGGCGACCCGGTTGAGACCCCTGATGGTAGTGTTATAATACCTATCTCCAGAGTTTGTTTTGGTTTTGCAGCCGGTGGAGGAGAAATTAATTCTGCCAGTAATGGTAAAGACAAAGAAGAGAAGAGTAAACCATTTGCTGGTGGTAGTGGTGCGGGGGTTATGTTAAATCCCATGGCATTTCTGGTAGTAAAAAAAGATCAGGTAAGACTTCTACCTGTGTCAAACAATGCTGTGGCTGAACGCCTGATAAATATAGCGCCTGAATTGCTGCAGCAAATTCAGAACCTTATGGAGAAACAGAAATAGATTAATAATAAATATCAGACTAAGTGCATATACTTAGAAGGTAATAACTTCCAGAGTGGGTGAAAATATGTTAAGGAAATTATACTTTTTAAGTATTTTTTTATGTATATTAATAAATCTGTTTATTTTACCTGTAAAAGTATTTGGTGTGGCACCACCAGGTATATCTGCAAAATCTGCAGTGGTAATAGATGTTGAAACAGGGCAGGTGCTTTATGACAAACATATGCATGTTAAAAGCTTTCCGGCCAGCCTTACAAAGGTACTGACTACTATAGTCGCACTACAGGAAGGCAATATTAATGATATAGTTAAGGTAAGCAGAAAAGCTGCATATCAGGAGGGTTCCTCTATTTACCTGAAGGAAGGTGAAGAACTTAAATTAGAAGAACTACTCTATGGTGTCATGCTGGCTTCCGGGAATGATGCTTCAGTAGCAGTAGCAGAACATGTTGGAGGTTCAGTTGAAGAGTTTGCTGAACTGATGAATAAGAAAGCAGAGTCGATGGGTGCTCTGAACAGCAATTTTGTAAATCCCAACGGACTGCCAGATACCAACCATTATACAACTGCTTACGATCTGGGCATGATAATGCGTACAGCATTGAAAAATGAAGCCTTCCGTCAGATAAGCGGTACAAAAAAAAAGACAATTTCCTGGCCGGGTAATGACTGGGGTCGGGGGTTACGAAACCATAACAAATTACTCTGGTCATATGATGATATTACCGGCGGCAAGACAGGTTATACCCGGGCGGCGGGTAGATGTCTGCTTGCTTCTGCAAAGCGAGATGGTAGGGAAGTAGTCGCTGTTGTTCTAAATGATTCCAATGACTGGCTTGATATCAGAAATTTGCTTGATTACGGGCTGGATAATTATAAAAGAGTTAATGTTGTTGAAAAAGGGGATAAGGTTTATAGTATGCCCTGGGAGGAATCCAGAGAGGGAGATCTAGGATTAATAGCTGGTGAATCTATATTTGTCCTTGTACCTAAAGATGGAGAAAAAATCACACTTAAAAAACAGTTGTATCTGAAACCAGAACTTCAACTACCAATTAATAAAGGTGATATAATGGGGTATTTAAAAATAATTAATAAGGAAGGAAATACTGTAGGGCAGGTAGAATTGCTTGCTTTTAATGACCTGACCTATAATTCGGTATTCTTACGATTCTGGCACTGGCTTAATACTATAGGACGCTCTGAAGAGCATCGTTGAGCAAATATTAAGGAAGGAAATAAAGACTTTATCGAGAATAAATATATTAAGAAGATTGTATCATAAAGTATTGATTGTATTATAGATGTTGATGGGGTGTTTTTATGGAGAGATTACAGAAAGTGATGGCTCATGCTGGAATCGCATCAAGACGAAAATCCGAGGAAATAATTACTCAGGGCAGGGTTAAAGTTAATGGTGAATTAATAACAGAACCCGGTTTCAAGGTCTCCGATGATGACCTCATAGAGGTAGATGATAAAGTGATATCCCAGGAGAAGAAAGTTTATATTATGCTAAATAAACCCGTTGGCTATATCACTACTGTTGATGATCCCCATAATAGAAAAACTGTTCTGGATCTGATAAAGGGTGTTCAACAGAGAATTTATCCAGTGGGGCGGCTTGATTATGATACAAGCGGTCTCTTAATACTGACCAATGATGGAGATTTGACCTATACATTAACTCATCCTTCGCATATGGTAAACAAAACATATCTTGTTGAGGTAGAGGGAAACGCTATTAAGGAATTGGACAGGCTGGAGAAGGGCGTTATTCTTGAGGATGGAGTGACTGCTCCTGCTCGTGTAGAAAAGGTGAAGAAAAAGAGAGATACAACAATTTTTCAATTTACTATCTATGAAGGAAGGAATAGACAGGTGAGGAGAATGTGTGAGCATATTGGTTATCCGGTAAGGAATTTAAAAAGGATTAAGTTTGCTTTTCTCGCTTTAAAAGACCTACCTGGCGGAAAATTTAGATTTCTGACTAGTAGAGAAGTTAAAAAGTTGAAGGAACTTGAGTGATTTTATGCAGGATTTTCATCTTTTATAAAGAATATAATACTATGGAATACAACCTATCCACTGTGGGTAGGTTTTTATCTTGCGGCTTGAGGTGAGAAAATGTTTTTAAAAAAAATAAAAATTCATGGATTTAAATCTTTTGCAAAACCAATTGTCATAGACTTTCCGTCCCCCCTTACTGCAATAGTAGGGCCGAATGGTAGTGGGAAAAGTAATGTTGTGGATGCAATCAGGTGGGCTATGGGCGAACAGAGCGCCAAAAGCCTTCGCGGTAGTAGAATGTCAGACATTATTTTTGCCGGAAGTGCTGATTTTAAGCCTTTACATAAAGCCAGTGTTACCCTGTATTTTGATAATTCGAATAATGCGCTTTCAATTGATAAAAATCAGATCAGAATAAAACGTACTGTTACTGAAGATGGACAGAGTGATTATTATCTTAATGGTGAATCCTGCCGTCTTAAAGATATTGATGAGTTATTAATGGATACAGGATTGGGCAAAGACTCCTATTCAATAGTAGGACAGGGTAAGATAGACTCTATCCTGAATAGTAAACCCGAAAAATTGCGTGAGTTATTTGAAGAAGCAGCAGGTATTGTCAAACATAAAACCAGAAAAGAAGAAGCTGAAAGAAGATTAGATAGAACCAGACAGGATCTGCAGAGGATCAAGGATCTGGTCTGGGAATTGGATAAACAGGTAAAACCCTTGAGAAAATCTTCAGAAAAAGCCAGGAAATACTTAAGATTGAGAGAAGAACTGAAAGAACTGGAAGTAAACCTCCTGCTGGACCGCTGGGAAAATAACCATCAGGTGCTGGATGAAATAAGGTATGATGAAGAGATACTTAGAAAGAAAGTAGAAAATCTTGAGATAGAGTTAAGTGAAGCCGATAGCATACTTCAACAGAAGTTGGAGGAACTGGAGATAGAGGAAAGTTCCCTGGAGGAATTGCAGGAAAATCTCTATCAGACCAAAATTAAGAGAGAACAGGCCGAAAATAATCTGAAAGTCCTTGCTGAACGAAATAATGGATTAAAAAGGGAACAGAGGAACTATAATAATCAACTTGATAGTCTAAAGAGAGATTGTCATACTCTAGAGAAAAAGAAAATAGAGCTGAAAAAAAACCTGGAAACTATAAAAGATAGTGAAAAGGAAATTAAAGATAAAACTGAAAGTGTTAAAGAAGAGTTAAACTGTACCAGGGGATTAATAGAAGATAAAAAAGAAGAACTATTGAACCGCCGTAATTCTATACTGAATGAAAATATGGAATTTAATGAAATTCAGTCTGGATTGGAGAAGTCCAGAGAAAAGGCCCGTTATCTTGAACATGAAATAGATAAGATGGCTGATAAACGTAAGGGATTTTCTGAACAACTAGAAGAGTTAATATTACAGGAAAAGGCCCTCCGAAATGAGAAGGATAAGATTGAGGCCTCTCTTATTTCGGCTAATAATGAACTTATATCATATAAAAAGAAACAGAAAAAATCAGAAGATACAATAGAGAAAATTAAGTCAAAAGCAGAAAAAATTAAAAACCAGATCAATCATACTAACTCTCGACTTAAGGTGCTCCAGGATATGGAGGAAGACTATCAGGGATATTTCCGTGGTGTAAAAAACATCCTGAAGGAAGAGGATAATATTCCCGGTGTAATTGGGGTAATCGCTGACTTAATAGATGTTGATAAAAAATATGAACTTGCAGTTGAAACAGCACTTGGGGCAAAATTACAGAATATCGTTACTAAAGACGATAGTGTGGCTCGTAAAGCTGTAAAGTATCTAAAATCAATCAATGGAGGTCGTGCAACATTTCTGCCCCTCAATATGGTAAGAGGGAATAAGGCTCGCGTTGAAAGACCTGGTATTAAAAATATGCCTGGATATCTAGGAATTGCTTCAGATCTGATAAACTATGATGAAGAACTGGATCAGGTAATGTTGAGTCTTCTGGGAAAAATAATTGTTGCAGAGGACCTGGATAAAGCTACTGAAATATCAAAAAATATAAAAAGTAGTATCAAGATTGTAACCCTTGATGGAGGGTTTATAAATACTACTGGTGCTATTACTGGTGGAAGTCAGCGAAATAATACCAGGGGACTTCTGGGACGCAGCAGAGAAATTGAAGAGCTAAAAGAAAAAGCCGGTGAAATGGATAAGCTATATAGTACAGAAAAGAATAAAATCGAGGGACTGCAAAATGAAAAGTCGGAATTAATTAAATTACAGGAAGAAAAAGCAAAACAGATTAAAGAACTTGAGTTTGAGAAAATTAATCTGGATAAAGATATTATGAATACGCAGAGGGAAGAAAACAGACTGGAAACAGATTTAAAATTAATTGATAAAGATTTCGAAGACTATCACAAACAACTTGGAAATAATGATAATTTGATTCAAAGACTGGAGGATAAACTTGCTGCTCTTAATAGTGAACAGAATAAAGAAAAAAACCAGATAAATAATAAGGAGCTTGAAATTCAACATCTGGAGAAAAAAGAAGAGGAACTGAATAAACGGCTCACAGAATGCCGGGTTGAATGGGCTACAGTTACTGAGAAGAAGAATAGTATTCATAGTGAGAAAAATAATCTTGAAAGTGAAATAAAAAATCTTAACATTCGTGAAGATGATATTAAAAAAGCTCTGGAGGACCTTACAGGAAAATTGTATAGGATAGAAGAACGCAGAAAAGAACTTCTTGATATGAAAAAGGATTTTGCAAAACAGATAGAAGAGATGGAAGATGCCTACAAAAAAATGCAGAAGGCTTATAAGGAAAAAGAGAAAGATGTTAAGGGAATTCAGAGTAAATATAATAAAAGGCAGCAGGAGCTAGGATCAATAAAGGATGAGCACCACAAATATGATCTTAAAATTACCAGATTAGAAGATAAAAATATACAGATTGCTGAAAGACTGAGAGAAGAATATGAGGTTTCTCCAGAAAAAGGAATTGAAGAACGGATAGCCATAAGTAATTATGCACAGGTCTCACATAAGATCAAGGAATTTAAAGATGCTATAAAACACCTGGGTGCTGTAAATATTGGGGCTATAGATGAATATGAAGAATTAACCGAACGGCTGGAGTATTTAAGAGAACAACAGGATGACCTGCTTCAGGCTCGTGCCTCTATTGAAAAGGTAATTGAGGAACTTGAAAGAAATATGACAGAACTCTTTTATCAGACCTTTGCTGAGGTTAAAGATCAGTTTGAAAATACCTTTGAACAGCTATTTAACGGAGGTAAGGCCGAGCTGCGCCTGACTAAACCGGAAGATTTACTTGAAACTGGTGTGGAGGTAGAGGCTCAACCCCCAGGGAAACAACTGAAGAAATTATCACTGATGTCAGGTGGGGAAAGGGCGTTAACTGCAATTGCCCTTGTATTTGCTTTTCTAAAAGTTAATCCCAGCCCGATGTATATACTGGATGAGATAGATGCTCCACTTGATGATGCCAATGTCAAGCGTTTTGCTAATTATTTAAAGGAATATTCAGAGTTTGTTCAATTTCTGGTTATTACACACAATAAATTAATGATGACAGAGGCAAACGTAATCTATGGTATTACAATGGAGGAAAAAGGGGTATCCAAACTTGTATCCCTGAAACTGGATGAAGAGATCGCCTGATAGAAAATGTATTTATATGTATTTATATAGAGGAGTGTGTTTTTTGAATTTAATAAAGGGTATAGCAAGAAAAATAGTCAAAAAAGTAGAAGAAAGAAATAGTAAACTTGGACAGGGACGTAGTATAGGTCTAATTGGTTTTGTAGATAAAGATGGTTATATTAGCAGCCATGGAGGGATGGTTGACGGGGGTCTTTCAGGTGTACCATTTCGTAAACTCCTATCTACAGTAGTCGATAAAACAGAAGGGCCTCTTTTGAATCTTATTAATCAACTTCCGGATAATGCAGTTTATATCAGTACTGCACCGGGAAAAACTGGCATAATAATCAATACAGCTGGAATAAATATCTTTGATCTGCCAATTATAAAGATAGGTATAAAAAATAATAAGGCAGTGGCTGCAGGGATTATTTATCCTGAGAAAAAGTTATTTGAACTGGCGTCTTATTCAGAAAAGATGCAGTTAAAGAATCTTGCTGCAAATACTATGGAAGAAGAAAGAGAAGCCCTCAGGGAGCTCAGTAAATTGCGCTTAAAATATATAGAGATTTCTGGAGAGGTTCCATTCGTAGACCGAGAGTTATCATATATTAAACCATCTACTGTACTTCAATCAAAAAAAGAAATAGAAACAGCGAGAGGATTGAAGAAAACTTTTGCTGAAAAGCTGGTTGCAAAATCTAATGAGATTGAACAGGGTAGAGAAGTGGCTGCAATCGGCATTATAAATGATAAGGGATGTATTGAGCAGGCTGGAGAAGTAGTAGTGGGGGGAATGGGGTATGTTCCTTCAAGATTACTGGCCTCTGGTTTTAAAGATATTACCGGGATTTCTCTGCGTAAATCATATACTAATATTATACCTGAGAATTCTGTTATAGTTCATACTCATCCCGGGGGGACAGGTGTAATGCATATGGGAGATGCAATGGCCGGGCCAGGAACCTGGGGAAGGTCCATTGTTGCTATTGGTCATGATAGAGATGGAAATATAAAGGGTGCTACGATAATAGACTACAGCCAGGAGATGGGGGAGCTGATTGATGAATACGAAGAGCTTGATCAGTTGTTTTTCCAGGCGGAAACACAGGTTGAAGAAGCCAAAATTCGTAAGAAAAGGTATCAGATTGCACAGGATTTTACTGATTTGTGCAGGAGTCTGGAAATTTCGTGATGATTATATAGGCGTTAATATACAATCAAATACTTGTTAAAAAAAAGTACATCAAGATTGAAAAAATACAGTTTGATTCTAACTATATAATAAAAATTGATATAGAAACCTGTAGTAAAGGAGATTGAGTAATGCTAAACTTTTTCAAGAGAAAAAAGAAAGAAAGTAATGATAAAATAGAGGAAAAACTAGATGAAAATATAGAGGAAAAAAACAGAGAACTATCAGAGGTCAAGGAAAATACTGATA
Source organism: Halanaerobiales bacterium (assembly GCA_046546395.1). Taxonomy (GTDB): domain Bacteria; phylum Bacillota; class Halanaerobiia; order Halanaerobiales; family DTU029; genus JBDNGI01. The sequence goes on along the minus strand of JBKGXW010000022.1, from coordinate 13,132 downwards.
ATCTATTGAAAGACAATAAGGAAGAATCTGAAGAGAGTAAAGAAGAATATGAAGAGAATAAAGAAGAAAATAATAAAGAGCAAGAAGAATCCAATAAGACGGGTCTGTTTTCACGATTAAAAAATGGCCTGAGTAAAACCCGTAAAGGATTTATCAGCAGGATAAGCGATCTCTTTAGTTCTTATGGAAGCATAAATGATGAACTGTTCGAGGAACTGGAAGAAATATTAATTCAGGCAGATGTCGGGGTAAAGACAGCAATGGACCTGGTAGAAGACCTTGAAGAAAGAGTTGAAGAGGAAGATATTAAGGAAGCTGAAGAATTAAATGAAATATTTAGGGAAGAATTAAGAGAACTATTAAAGACAGAAAATGATAGTATAAAACTTAAAGAAGGATTAAATATATTAATGGTTGTAGGTGTAAATGGTGCCGGTAAGACAACTACAATTGCAAAAATAGCTCAGCGTTTTAAGAATCAGGACAATCATATTCTTTTAGCTGCAGGAGATACGTTCAGGGCTGCTGCTATTGACCAGTTAAAGGTCTGGGGAGATAGAATAGGTGTCAACGTAATAGCACAACAGGAAGGATCAGATTCAGCTGCTGTTGCCTATGACGCTGTACAGGCTGCAAAGGCCCGCCAGGCAGATCTGTTGATTGTCGATACAGCCGGGCGCCTTCATACTCAGAAAAATTTGATGGAAGAATTAAAAAAAGTTAAACGTGTTATTGACAGGGAGTCAGTAGGAGATAATGTTGAGGTTCTATTAGTACTTGATGCTACAACAGGTCAGAATGCAATGAACCAGGCCAAATTGTTTAATGAGGCTGTTCAGGTTGATGGTATAGCTCTTACAAAACTTGATGGTACTGCAAAGGGTGGTATTGTTATAGCAATAAAAAATGAGTTGGGAATTCCTATAAAACTAATTGGAGTTGGAGAAGCAGCCGAAGACCTTCAGGATTTTAAAGCAGATGAATTTGTAGATGCCCTTTTTTCTGAGTAATCTAATCATGCCAGATATAGAAAAATATGGTAGCATGTAAGACAAAAATTGACCGAAATTCAAGCGGTGGAAATTTTTTCGTACTTAAGAGGGTTAGCGTAGATAATTATTCTCTATTAGTGATAATTTATTTTATGGGGTTGGGATTATGTATATTGCTTTTTTTGATTCAGGTATAGGAGGTATAACAGTCTTACATACGGCTTTGAAATTGTTGCCTGATAATGTTAAATACCTCTATTATGCTGATACAGAAAATGTACCATATGGAACCAAGCAAAAAAATATTGTGAAAAGATATATACATAGGGCGGCTGATTTCATAATAAGTAAGGGAGTTGACGCCCTTGTAGTAGCATGTAATACTGCTACCAGTATAGCTATTAAGGATTTGCGTAAAGCATATCAAATACCCATAATCGGGATGGAACCTGCGGTAAAACCAGCTGTTAAAATATGTGGTGATAGGCGAGTGCTGGTCCTGGCTACCCCTCTAACACTTAAGGAGGATAAATACGAAGACCTTGTATCAAAAGTAGATTCAGAAAATATAGTTGATTCTCTACCTCTACCTGAATTGGTAAATTATGCAGAGGAGTTCAAATTTCAGGGTGAGGTAAGCAGGTTTATTAAATCAAAACTATCTTTATATGACCTTGACCAATATGGGACAATTGTTCTTGGCTGTACTCATTTTGTATATTATAGAGAAGTTTTAAGAGGGATCTTGCCATCTCATATAGATATAATTGACGGTAATGTAGGGACAGTACAGCATCTTAAAAATGTATTGGCATTAAATAGAAATGACAGTGATATCACCGATGATAAAAAATTAATGCTAAATAATAATGGTCTTAAAGACTTATACGGGAAAAATATTTCATTTTATATTTCCGGTAAGAAAAAAAATAATAGTATCCTCTATCGGTATCTTAATATACTTGGTAACTGAATAATTCCTAAAATCTGAAATCTAAACCAAAAGTATTCCTAAACCATGAGTATTCCTAAAATATGAGTACTTCTAAAATATGAATAGTGTATATTGGTAAAGGTTTTTTTAAGACAAAATTAATAGTAATGTTATAGGAGTTTCCTAATAAATATATTATTAGAAGCAAATATATTTGAAGGGGAGCTCATTATGGAAAAGACTGTGATATATTATCATCTTAATCATCAATGCTTTGGGACACGTTATTTCGGACAGTACGCATCTGAATTTGCCAAAATGATAGGTTATAAATACAGAGAATATTTATTAAATGAAAATGATATTTTTAAAACAACAAATAAAGATAGGGTAAATGAAGATAAAATAAATGAAAACAAGATATATTTCCCTGATACACTTATTGTTGATGATATAAAGATTGTTTATCCTGGTACAGCCGAAGAACTATTCGTCTTATATAATTTGCGTGACCCGCTACATGGAGGAGAAAAGTATAAACAATTACCCCTTAGAAAGCCAGACTTTATACGTCCTATAAATGAAGATATTAGTGGAATTGCTGATATTTGTTCTGTTGGTATGAATAAAAATAATTTCCAGCAGAGAATAAAATGGCTTAAAGAGCAGGGGAAACTGACAAATCAACTCAGTGGTTTTATTGCTTATCGAAGAGATAAGTTAGTTGCCTTAGTTGAATTTATCAGGGAAGATAAGTGTATATATCCTTTACCTGAAAAGAGGGAGGATTTTTTATTTATAACCTGTTTATATAATTTTCCTGGCCTTTATTATGAATATAGACCTTTTCTTTTCAAGAATTTACTTGAATTTGCATCAGAAAATAAGTATAAAGGTGTCTCTGTTATTGCAGGATTAAACACTACATCGCCAAATGGTCCTGTTTGTTTTTTCAGTGATCTTGATTTTCAAGGTAGAGTGTATCTGGATCGAGTTTTAATGAGATATTACTGGGAGGATCTATTCTTTCTGGAATATAGAATATGACTTGATTATTAAAGCTAGATAACTATATCTAGAAGGGTTTATATTTAGTAAATATCCCTTAAAAAGTAGTATTTATCAGGGACAATATCCCTTTTCTATAGAGATGGGTATTGTTTTATACCTGTATACATGTATCATGAGAAAAAAACTATTTTATTTTAAGTAATTATTATTTATACTTAGATAGTATAATTAAATTATCTAAAGAGTGATCAGAAAAATTCATTCTGAATTGCAGTAGTGGTATATTTCTTATTCTAAATTATCTATTAAATATTATAGTTTTTATTGGGGTACGTTTCTCTATATGTTATAATAATATTATATTGCAAGAACAGCATAAAGCGAGGAACATAATGAATGATGGAATATAATTATATCAAGGGGAGTGATAGATTATGGAGAAATACAATTTAGCCAGTATAGATTCTTATAGTTATGAACCTTTAAGAAAACAGGTATATCGAGTACTGCGGGAAGCTATTTTGAATGGGAATCTGGTTACAGGAGAAAAAATAACAGAAGTAGAAATAGCAGAACACCTAAATGTCAGCCGCACTCCAGTGCGTGAAGCCTTCAGAATGCTTGAACTTGAAGAATTGATCAATATAATACCTCAACATGGTGTTTTTGTAGCTGGTGTTGAAACAAAAAAAGAAATAAATGATATTTTTCAAATAAGAATGGAACTGGAAGGTTTAGCTGCATACCTGGCTGCTAAAAATATTACCGATAAACAGATAGAGAAACTTGAAGATTATACCGAACAGATAGAAAAATGTATTAATAGTAATGACCAGAAGGGTTGTATTGAGGTAGATGTAGCATTTCATCAGATAATAAAAGAGGCTTCAAATAATAAATGGCTGGAAAAATTCCTGGATAGTCTTTTTGAACAGGCAACACGTTTCAGAATGAGTAGTTTTGCTCAGAAAGGCCGTATGGATGCCTTTCTGGATGAGCATAGAAAACTTGCTCGGGCAATTGCTGAGGGAAATCCTGAGCTGGCACAGAAACTTGCTGAGAAACATATACATGGTGCCTGGAACAGTATTCTATCTGTATTTAATAAAGTACAGGAGGAACAGTAATAGATAAAACATAAATTATATCAGGAACTTTAATATTATTTTAATATTAGAAACTATGATATCATTTCCTTTTCTGAAAGTTCGCAGGAAATTTCAATTGCTTTATTTTTTATGAGTGGTATTAAATTATTCTTTAATTGAAAGTTATCTATACGAGTACAGGGTCCAGATATAGTCAGGGCGCCCTGTATTTTTTTCTTTTTTGAAATAATCGCAGCTGCAACACTGACAACACCTTCTTCAAATTCTTCAATTTCAACTGCATAGCCCTGTTCTTTTATCTTTTCTAGCAGCTCTACAAGCCTTTGTGCGTCAGTAACTGTATTTTCGCTATATTTAATAAACTGTGTATTGTCAATATATTTTCTGAGTCTTTTTTTATCAAGGTGGGAAAGTAGTATCTTTCCTGCTGCAGTACAATAGGCAGGTTTTGTATCACCTGTATCTGTAATTATTTTTAACATATGTGTTGATTTTACCTCGTCAAGATAAAGAATCTGTCTGTTCTGTAATCTGGTAAAACTGGCTGTTTCATTACACAGTTCCACTATTTCTTCAAGATATGGATGAATAAACTCCTTCCAGTCAAGAGAGTCCTGAATTTGCTCGGCAATTCTGTAGGCAAAGTGTCCCAGGTAATAGTGATCATTTATGTCCTGTTCAACATATCCCATAGCAGCCATAGTATTTAGTAAACGATATACAGTACTTATATTCATTTCTGTTTTATTACTTAATGAGCTTAAAGATACAGGCTTACCATTTTTTATAAGTTCATTAAAAAGCCTCAAAGCCTTCATTACAGATTTTACATTGTTTGATTTCTTCATATCATAATTCCCCCTTCTTGTAGAACACTGATTTTGTACAGAAACTTATAGCATGTATATTATCATTTGGTTTTTTTCTATTGCATGCAATGCCTATTATTTAAATATTGACTATCATTCAGGATTTTTAAAAAATGAAAAAAAACTTCGTTATGCAAAAAATAATAACTGATATTTCAATATTAATATATTTTTTTGCTAAATGTAAGATATGAAATTAAGATTATCCCTGTATACATGGATTTGCATCTAAATTTAGTGATGTGAGGTAAAGTATCCCTGTATACAGGGATATTAAGGTCCAAAATAGTTTACATGAGATTGGTTTGAATCTATACTAGAGAGTACCAGAGGATTGATTTTTGAAGAAAATTTTCTGAAGAAAAGAAAATTGACTTAAAAATTATTATAATAAACTGGATTGAAATATCTGGGACTATATTAAAGAGAAGGAAGGATGCAGTATGTTTAATAAAAGACCAGAAAAACAGGGACTATATGATCCACAATTTGAACATGATGCATGTGGTATGGGTTTTGTGGCCAATATCAAGGGGCGCAAATCACATCAGATTGTCCATCAGGCTATGGAAGTTTTGGTAAATCTTGCTCACAGGGGTGCAACTGGTAGTGAAGCAAATACTGGTGATGGAGCAGGTATTCTAATTCAGATACCACATAAGTTTTTTGAGAAAGAGGCAGTTAAGGTAGGTTTTAAATTGCCAGAGAAAGGACAGTACGGAGTAGGAATGATATTCTTACCCCGGGATGAAGTGGAACGGAGACAGTGTCAGGATATCTTTACAGATATTGTACAGGAGGAAGGACAGTCAATGTTGGGCTGGCGTGAAGTACCTATTAATGATAGTGAGATAGGAAATAGTGCTCGCAGCTGTATGCCCTATATGACTCAGGCTTTTATTAAAAGAGACAGCAGTATAAAAGATGATATGGATTTTGAAAGGAAATTATATGTTATTGGGAAGAGGGCCGAGAATACAATAAGAAGTACCAATTCTGAAGGCGAATTATATCTGGCCAGTCTTTCACACAGAACGATTGTCTATAAAGGTATGTTGATGCCAGAACAGCTTGAGGAATTCTTTCCAGATTTGAATGATTCCAATATGGAAACAGCAATAGCATTGGTTCACTCCAGATTTAGTACGAATACTTTCCCCAGTTGGGAAAGAGCACACCCCAATCGCTATATAATCCATAATGGAGAAATTAATACAATGCGAGGAAATGTGAATTGGATGCGTGCTAGACAGACATTAATAGAAACAGACTTATTTGGTGATGATATTAAAAAAATATTCCCTATTATTAACCCGGAGGGCAGTGATTCAGCAATGTTTGATAATGTACTTGAATTCCTTACCCTTTCAGGGAGATCTCTGCCCCATGCTGTAATGATGATGATACCAGAACCATGGGACAATCATAAACAGATGGATAATAAAAGAAAGGCGTTTTATCAGTATCACAGTTGTCTGATGGAACCCTGGGATGGTCCAGCAGCAATGGCCTTTACTGACGGGAAACAGGTTGGTGCCGTCCTTGATAGAAACGGTCTAAGGCCTTCCCGTTACTATATCACTGATGATGATATGGTTATAGTAGCATCAGAGGTGGGTGTTCTGGATTTGCCAGAAGAGAAAATTGTTAGTAAACAGAGACTTCAACCTGGAAAAATGTTGTTAATAGATACTGAAAAAGGAATAATTGTTAATGATGAAGAGTTGAAAAATAAGATGGCCAGTGAAAAACCATATGAAAAATGGCTGGATAAATATATGATAAATCTAAGGGATCTTAATAACAATAATGATTACGATGATCTTTATGATCCTGGAGACCATAAAGATATTAAAAACTATAAAGTTCATCAAGAGCAAAAAGATATTGAAAAATCAATGATATCTGATGCACATGAAGATATGGATAGCTTACTGGATAAGTCTGATTCATTGATAAAAATACAGAAAGCATTTGGGTATACCTATGAAGATTTACGAAAAATACTTATACCTATGGCCCAAAACGGTGTGGACCCTGTTGGGGCAATGGGTATGGACTCAGCACTGGCAGTATTATCTGAGCACCCTCAATTACTGTACAATTACTTCAAACAGTTATTTGCTCAGGTAACTAACCCACCTATAGATTCAATCAGGGAGTCTATTATTACTGCTACCAGAACTAATATTGGTTCTGAAGGTAAGTTAATTGATCCTCTTCCGGAAAACTGCCGACAGATAAGTATTGATTCACCTGTTCTTACTGACGAGGATTTAAATAAATTGCTGAATTTAAAACTTGAAGGATTCAAATCAGCTAAAATACCTATATTATTTAATACTGCTGATAAGGCAAACGGACTTGAAAAGGCTATGGATGACCTCTTCAGCAAAGCTGATTTGCTAATTGAAAAGGGTATTAATATCTTGATTCTATCTGATAGAGATATGGATGAAAATAGTGCAGCAATACCAGCTCTGTTGGCTGTAGCTGGTCTCCATCATCATTTGATAAGAACAGGTAAAAGGACTTTTGTCAGTATAATACTTGAATCAGGAGAACCTAGAGAGGTACATCATTTCTGTGTGTTACTGGGTTATGGAGTCGATGCAGTAAACCCATATCTGGCGTATGCTTCGATTAATAGCCTGATCAATGATGGATTACTTACAGATACAACTTATAGTAAGGCTGTAGCAAAATATATAAAGGCCTCTACCAAGGGTATCGTAAAGGTAATGGCCAAGATGGGTATTTCTACAATTCAGAGTTACCGCGGAGCTCAGATATTTGAAGCTATTGGAATAAATGAAACTGTAGTAGAAAAATATTTCAACAGAACACCTTCCAGAATAGGCGGAATAGGGCTGGAAGAAATAGCTGAGGAAACTTTAAAACGGCATGATGAAGCATATAATTCGCTGGAAACAGCTGGGAATAACACCCTTGATTCAGGAAGTACATTTACCTGGAGAAAGGACGGAGAAGAACACCTGTTCAATCCAGAGAGTATATACCTACTTCAGAGGGCCTGCCGGGAAGGGGATTATCAATTATTTAAAAAATTTACGGCATTGATTAACGATCAATCTGACAAAATGACTACTTTACGCGGCCTGCTGAGTCTGGAGTATAGCAATAATCCTGTTGCAATTGATCAAGTTGAATCAGTTGAATCGATCTGCAAAAGGTTTAAAACCGGTGCAATGTCCTACGGCTCAATCAGTAAAGAGGCTCATGAAGCTCTGGCGATTGCTATGAACAGGATAGGAGGTAAAAGCAATACCGGTGAGGGCGGGGAGGATCCGGCTCGTTTCAAAGCAGATGAGAATGGAGATTTCAAGTGTAGTGCTATCAAACAGGTGGCTTCAGGTAGATTTGGCGTTACTGCAAATTATCTTGCAAATGCTGAGGAGATACAGATAAAGATGGCCCAGGGTGCTAAACCTGGAGAAGGTGGTCAGCTACCTGGTAAGAAGGTTTATCCCTGGATTGCAGAGGTAAGAGGAACAACTCCCGGTGTCGGCTTGATATCACCGCCTCCACATCATGACATATATTCTATTGAGGATCTGGCTGAACTGATCCATGACCTGAAGAATGCTAATCCTGAAGCGCGGATTAATGTTAAGCTGGTATCTGAAGTAGGTGTAGGTACTATTGCTGCTGGTGTAGCTAAGGGTAAGGCTGATGTGATACTGATAAGTGGATATGATGGAGGAACAGGTGCTTCTCCGCGAACCAGTATTCGACATGCCGGACTTCCCTGGGAACTTGGTCTGGCAGAGACGCATCAAACACTACTCTTAAATAACCTGCGCAGTCGTGTCACACTTGAAACTGACGGTAAGATAATGACAGGTAAGGATCTGGCTGTAGCTGCTTTACTTGGAGCTGAAGAATATGGGTTTGCGACAACACCCCTTGTCACACTGGGTTGTGTAATGATGCGGGTCTGCAATCTGGATACCTGCCCGGTAGGGGTAGCTACTCAGAATCCAGAATTAAGGAAAAAATTCAGCGGTAAGCCGGAATATGTAGTGAATTTTATGAAATTTATTGCTCAGGATTTACGCGAAGAAATGGCTGAACTTGGTTTTAGAACAATTGATGAAATGATAGGACGTGTTGATAAGTTAAAGAGAGATAAGGCTGTAAAACATTGGAAGGCAAAAGGGCTCGATTACAGTAGTATCCTCTATCAACCAGAAGTAGGACCTGATGTCGGTAGATACTGCCAGATTAAGCAGGATCATGGTATAGAACAAACCATGGATATGCAACTGCTACTGAATGATGTGAAGCCAGCGATAGACAATGATGAGAGAATAGATAAGTCTTATCAGATAAAAAATGTTAACCGTGTTGTCGGGACAATTGTTGGACATGAAATAAGTAAAAAATATGGCAGTAAAGGACTGAACGAAGATACAATCAGGCTTAATTTCAGGGGTTCAGCAGGTCAGAGTTTTGCTGCATTTATACCAGCTGGCATGACAATGACCCTGGAAGGAGATGCCAATGATTATATTGGAAAGGGATTATCCGGTGGCAAGGTAATTGTTAAAACTCCAGAAGGAGCTGCCTACAGGCCTGAAGAGAATATCATTATCGGTAATGTAGCCTTCTTTGGGGGTACTTCAGGAGAAGCCTATATCAATGGAGTTGCCGGTGAGAGATTCTGTGTTAGAAATAGTGGAGTAAATGCTGTTGTTGAAGGAGTAGGAGATCATGGTTGTGAGTATATGACTGGAGGACGTGTTGTTATTCTTGGAGAAACCGGACGTAACTTTGCTGCAGGAATGACAGGTGGAGTAGCATATGTTTTCGATGATGAAGGAAACTTTGCAGATAAATGCAATCAGGACATGGTGGACCTGGGTGAGATTGGTGATTTGAAAGAAATTATAGAAATAAAAACCATGATAAGAAAACATGTTGAGTACACCGGAAGTAAGCATGGCGCAGAGATTCTGGATCACTGGGATAAATACCAGAATAGATTTGTAAGAGTAATGCCCAGGGATTATAAAAGGATGATAGATGCTATAGAAAATTATCAAAATGATGGATTAAGTACTGAAAAGGCATTAATGGCAGCATTTGAAAAGAACAATAATGATCTGGCCCGTGTCAGCGGAAATTAATATATACTGTGGAAATTAGTATTGAGAAATTTAGTATATGCGATATACTGAGTTAGTAAAGTATAGTGGTATTAAAGCAAGTATGCCGAGAAATTACGTGCACTGTAATACTGCATATATTCAACTATTAAAGATATGACCTGATGAGAATTAAGTAGAGGAGAAGAAAGGAGTAAAATATGGGTAAACCAACGGGATTTATGGAATATTTCCGGGAAGTTCCGCAGGAACGTTCTCCGGTGGATAGAATAAAGGATTGGGATGAGTTCAAGCTGCCTTTCAGTGAAGAATCCTGCAAAATACAGGGGGCCCGCTGTATGGAATGTGGAATTCCATTCTGTCACACAGGAGTTATTCTTAATGGCATGGTATCTGGTTGTCCAATTAATAACCTGATACCGGAATGGAATGATTTGATATACAGGGGGTTGTGGAAGGAAGCATTAAAAAGGCTCCTCAGGACTAATAATTTTCCCGAATTTACAGGTAGAGTCTGCCCGGCTCCCTGTGAGGGATCCTGTACTGTAGGTCTGAATGACCCCTCAGTTACAATTAAAACAAATGAATACCAGATTATAAAGAAGGCCTTTGATGAAGGCTGGATAGAAGCAAATCCGCCTGAAAAAAGAACTGGAAAGAGAGTTGCTGTTGTCGGGTCAGGTCCATCTGGTATGGCAGCGGCAGATCAGCTCAATAAAGCAGGGCATCTGGTAACAGTATATGAACGGGCTGATCGGATTGGGGGCCTCCTGATGTATGGCATTCCCAATATGAAATTAGATAAGGAAAAAGTGGTACAGAGGCGCATAAATATAATGAGTGAAGAAGGTGTTGAGTTTATAATAAATACTGAGATAGGTGTTGATATATCCGTAAGTAAATTAAAGGAAGAATATGATGCAGTCATTCTATGTGGAGGTGCAACCCGGGCCAGAGACCTTGCAGTTCCAGGAAGAGATCTTGATGGAATACATTTTGCAATGGAATTTCTTCAATCAAATACTAAGAGTCTGCTTGATTCAGGCCATGATGATGGAGATTTTATTAATGCTGAAGGAAAGAATGTCATTGTTATAGGTGGTGGAGATACAGGTACAGACTGTGTTGCTACATCCATAAGACAGGGCTGTAATAGCGTTGTACAGTTTGAGATATTACCCAGACCAGCTGAAAAACGTGAAGCCGACAATCCATGGCCTGAGTGGCCCAGGACATTAAAACTTGATTATGGACAGGAAGAGGCTGTAGAACTATATGGAAAAGACCCCAGGGTATACTTAATTATGACCAGGGAGTTTAAAGGTGATGAAGGTGGAAGATTGAAAGAAGTCCACACAGTAAAAGTAAAGTGGGAAAAGGATAAGAAAGGGCGTTTTATGCCTGTCGAAGTACCTGGTACAGAACAGACCTGGCCTGCTGATATAGTTCTGCTGGCCATGGGCTTTCTAGGTCCCGAGGAAACAATGATAGATGAGCTGGGATTAGAACAGGATCGGCGTTCCAATGTAAAGGCGGAATATGGTAAGTTTACTACAAATGTGGATGGAGTTTTTGCGGCAGGCGACATGCGCCGTGGACAGAGTCTGGTAGTCTGGGCTATAAATGAAGGGCGAGGAGCAGCCCGTGAAGTAGATAAATACCTGATGGGAGATAGTAAACTGCCTTAGACTTTAAGTAATATATTGTTTAAATAAAACTATCAAAAAATATAATCTATATATAATAATATAAGAAAAATATAAACTTAATAACTTAATGAATAATTTAACCCCTTATTTAAATGAATTTCTTTAATAGATAAGGGGTTTTTCTCTTTAATGCATATAGAAAAATATAGAAAAACAAAAATAAAAAGACAGATTAGAAAAATATTGCAGGAACTTTTAATTTGGTGGTAAAATATAATATTAAGGTACATATAACCATTAATCCCAAAATAAATATATTAATGTAAAAGTATTACTTAATCAAGGCGACTATTTACAGGTATGTTATATATTTTACTAAAATATACCCTTGCGATGGATTATAATTATCTATAAAACATTCTAAAATGGATAATTCTCATTAAAATATGAGGGAGGGAAAATTATGAGTAAAAAGAAAGTCATGGATGAAATATCCAAGGTGTATGAGGAAAACCAGGATGAAATACTACAAAAAGAAAATGTGATAGGTATTGGCGTAGGATATAAATATGTTGATGGGAAGAAAACTGAAGAACCATGTATAACTATTTTTGTTTCTCAAAAACTGATGGAAACACAATTGAGAGAAAAGGACATAGTTCCAAAAGAAATAAGCGAATACAAAACAGATGTAGTTGAAATTGGTGAGATCTTTGCCGGAGAATTACTGACAAAAGTGAAACAGGATGACAATAAGTCTGCTGCCTTAAATCATCGTATGAGACCGGTCAGGGGAGGGTTGAGTGTAGGGCATTATAAGATTACCACTGGCACTATTGCTACCGCGGTGTATGATGCAGATTCATACCCGGGAAACCCAGGTAAGTATTATATATTAAGCAATAATCATGTTCTGGCAAACAGTAATGATGCAAAGGTTGGAGATGTTATCCTACAGCCGGGGCCATATGATGGTGGGCAAGATCCGGATGATGTAATCGCCAGGTTATCTAGATATATACCTATTAAATTTAGCACAGAGAATAATAATCCTTTAAATTATGCTGATGCTGCTATTGCTGAAGGTAACTTTTTTGATATAGATAGACAGATATACTGGATAGGTAATATTAGGGGCAGCAGAGAAGAAATTGAGATAGGAGAAATAGTACAGAAAACCGGTAGGACTACGCATTATACTACAGGCGAGGTCATATCAGTTAATGCTACAGTTGATGTTAGCTATGGGAGTGCTGGGGTTGCAAGATTTGCCAGACAGATAGTTACATCAAATATGTCTGCGGGAGGGGATTCCGGAAGTCTTGTCTGTGACCTGGACGGAAATGCAGTTGGATTATTATTTGCAGGTTCATCAAAGGCAACGATCATTAACAATATTTCTTATGTAACCAGATTACTGAATATTAGGCTACATCCGT
>JBKGXW010000021.1:0-32774 GCA_046546395.1 Halanaerobiales bacterium | reverse complement strand
TAATTTCCTTAAGATAATCTCTAGCAGAATTATGGTTTACATCACTTTTATCTACACAGGAAATCCAGGCCCCGGTATCTATAAATATTTTTCTCACTCACCATCCACCTCATAAATATATTTGTCATGTTCAACCGAGCCATCTTCTATTTTGGATTCACCAAGACCAATTATCTCAAGAAGGGGATCTTTAATCTCCCCCTCGTTTTCTGCTTTACGTATATATCCCCTGAGAGAACGTCGAATAATTTCAGACTGAGAAATTTCTTTTTTCTCTGCAATCCTTTCAATTGCATCAATCATGTCTTCCTCAAGATAAATTTGCTTTCTTTTCATTGTAAACCCACCTTTTCATGGATATGACGTTTGTGTATATCATAGTATGGAGTATACATCATTATCTTTATATGTCAATGTGGTGTATGCTTTGAAAAAACCCTCATATTTATCCATAAAGGAATCTTGTTAATGATCGCAGATATTTTCTTCTGTTTCAAGACTATCATTCAGATACTGTTCCAATACCTGATCTAATGGTCCACCTGCTCCTGTTACAACCTCAATATTGTTTTGATTAAAAAGTGCTACTGCTCTCTGACCCATGCCTCCGGCCAGTATACAGTTAACTCCCAATCCATTTAGAAATCGGGGTAAAAACCCAGGTTGATGGCCAGGATTATCAACAAACTCTTTTTCTTTAACTTCACTTCCCTCAACACTGGCTATATAAAACTGCGTGCAGTGACCAAAGTGTTGAGAAACCACATTTCCATCTGCAGGTATTGCAATTTTTCTCATACAAAAGCCCTCCTTCGTTTTTCATAATTTTTATATTGTAAAATTTCTCTAACTCCTGATTAAAAAAATTATCTGTACAGTCAACAGCTATTTAGTCAATCTGGCCGGAAATCTCAGACCAGATGGCATTTATTTCACTTGCAGGAATGCTATCGGGGAACATATTAACCAGCAACTTACCTTCCCGCATAGCCTGGTTTATTAATGGGGAAAATGATATTCTCCCAATAACCTCAACATTATTTTTTACACAGTACTGCTCAATTTTCTGTGAAATATCTTTATTGATATCATACTTATTTATTATTACAAAAGCGTTTATATCAAATAATTTTGTTACTTCTAATACTCTTTTCAGATCAGACAATCCAGAAAGTGTTGGCTCAGTAACAACCAGACTGTAGTCTATACCCTTTAAAGATGCAATTACTGGGCATCCTATACCCGGCGATCCGTCAACCAGTACAAGGTCTTTACCTTTTTCCTCGGCAATCTTATCAGCAAAATCCCTTACCCTGCTGACCAGTTTCCCTGAATTCTCTGCACCTGCCTTTAGCCGGGCATGTACCATGGGAGCAAACCTGGTAGTGGAAATAAATATATGTCCTGTCTCCTGTTCTTCCAGCCTGAGTGCCCCTTCGGGACAGATATAGACGCAGACGCCACAGCCATCACATTTTATAGGATTAATCTCAAATTCTTCATCTACAGCATTAAATCTACAGGCTTCTCTACATTTACCGCAATTGATACATTTATTTTTATCCTTGACTGCCAGCTTTGCACTTATAAAAACCTTATCTTCCTGAATATCAGGCTGCATCAGGAGATGCATATTTGGGGCATCAACATCACAATCAGCAAGGACAAGGTTATCAGCAAGGGCAGCCAGATTGGAAACCACTGTTGTTTTACCAGTACCACCTTTACCGCTAATAACTGTAATTTTCCTCAACCGGTCACCCCCTCTATTTTTTCTAATACATAATTAAACCTATCCTTCCATTCAGGCATTTCTTTAGTAAACGGAATACCCTTAGAATAAAGGCTGGCAATCTCTTTAAGATAAGGTATCTTCAGCAAAATGTCAATTCCTTCACTACTGCAGTATTCCTCTATAATATCATCATACTCCTCTTCAGAACGATTAATTATTACACCAAAGGGTATTTTGATATCCCTGATAACCTCAACAGCCATCTGTAGATCATTAAGGCCAAAGGGTGTTGGTTCGGTTACAAGGATACAGTAATCACTGTCCACAGCAGCCTCAATTGTAGGACAGGTTGTACCCGGCTGAGCGTCAATTATTACTATTTTGCCTGGATCTATATGTCTTTTTAATTGTTCTATAACAGGTATCGAACTTTCCTCTCCTATATTCATCTCGCCCTGCCAGAACTCCGGTTCTGATTCAGAGTGATCCCATTTAATATTTCCAACTTCTCTTTCCTCTTCACTAATTGCACCCGTGGGACATATCAATGCACAACCACCACAGCTATGACATATCTCAGGAAAAACAAGGACCTTATCAAGCATGATAGCCAGGGCATTGTACTCACAGAAATTAACACAGTGCCGACAGGCAATACATCTGATATCATCTACTACAGGGATTAACCTATTAACCCTTTCATATTCTTCAGTAAATTCCGGCTTAATAAAGATATAGGAATCCGGTTCTTCTACATCAGCATCAAGTAATTGCGCATTTTCAATTGATAGGGCAAGATTGGTAGAAACAGTTGTTTTCCCTGTTCCACCCTTACCGCTCAATACAGTGATTATCATCATAGCACCTACTTGAGGCCAACATGACCATTATTGGAAGCTGAAGTCAACTCTTTAAGACAATTATTCTTAAAGTCATCTACCGCCCCAGCAATGGTACCACTACTATAAGAATATATTTTAATACCAGCAGCACTTAAAGTATTAAAGGCTTTTGGACCAAAACTACCTGCCAGAACAGCCTCTGCATTCTGATCTGCAATTAGCTGGGCTGCTCTTACGCCTGCCCCACTTGATGAATCTGCTGCATCATTTTCAAGAAAGTTTACCTCCATATTATCTGTATCAACTACAGCAAAGTAATTTGCTCTACCAAACCTGGGATCAACTTCTGAATCCAATCCATTTTTACTCTTTGCAGTAACAACAACTTTCATAGATATATCCACTCCTTTTCCATAATTAAATTACCAAATGTTTATGTATATAGCTTTACTACAGCATCTTCCGCATCATTAATTATCTGATAGGCTATCGGGGAAGTAGTTAAGATTATCCTTTTTCTACATTATATTATTATTATGAACATATGTCAATAATTTATGCTAAATATATATAAATATAAAATCACCTGTTTTAAGTCCGGAGCCTAGTCTTCTGGCGACTATATCACATTTTATCTTAAGTAAAAAGAAAGTCTTTTTAGCTATACCAAGTAAACCCTCAAGATTACCCTGACCTTTACTGATAATAATATCAGCTTTACTATAGATATCAATGAACTCCTTATTAGCTCTATCCAGTATTAAACCAGGCGTATCACATCCGCTTGATATGAGTCTACAAAGCCTATCTACACCAATATCTTTAGCCTCTTTTATAGTAATATCATTTAAAATAGCCTGATCCCTTACTGCATATGTAACATCCAGTTTATACTTATTTAATTCTTCTATTAACAATCTGTCAAAGACTGCCTCTCCTGTATTATCTGCTATAATCAATATATTCCTGGCTGTAGTAATCTTATTTTGAAATACATCATAATCACTATATGTAAATCCTGATTCTATTGCTCTATCAATATTCCCCTCAATATCCACTACAAGACTAACACCTGCATCTATTGAATTCCCCATGGCGGACATTATTAGCGCACCCTGTAGATGGTCCTGATGACCCTTAACTATCTGTTTTACATCGTCATATATATTCAGGGCGTTTCTTGTATTTTTTTCTTTGAATTGATAGTATGGGTCTATTTCACCCGTAATTTCTTTGAGATAGCCCTGTATTATTCCTACAATCATTGGTGCAGATTCCTCGCTCTTTATCTCCGGAATCATTTCTGCAAATTTATTAATAATTTGTCTTATAAGCTTATCATCATCAGTAACCATTCTACTGGATTCAAGAACCTGTCTATATATACATGGGATACAATCATAATCAATATGCATCTATCAACCCCCTGAAATATTTATTTAACAAACAGGTTTCAGTAATACTGACTCCTGCTGAAACTATTCTCTGAGACTTTTCGCTAATAACTATATCCATTTAAAAGCCTACCTTAAGCGGTAGGCTTTTAAATTGGACTTTTCAGTAACCTGTTTAATCACCTATTCATTACCTCTCAATTTACTGATTTGTTTTCTGATATGGTCTAATTCCCTCTCTAAAGCCCTGGCTGTTTCTTTCATATATTCAAGTTCATCATCTTTACTTATCTCAGCTTCATAATAAGCTGGTGCTGTATAAGGATGATTATAACCAGGAGCACGGTCATATAATCTACCAAAACCCCTGCCAGGACCTCTGCCGAACCCCCTTCCATATCCTGCACCTCTACCATAAACCGGGCCGTTCATATATCCAGGAACCTGATAACCAGCACAGTAACCTGCTCTTCTACCTGTAAGTGGTCCATAACCAGCAGGACCAGTCCTATCTCCACCAGGCATAGAAACACCTCCTTTATTTTAATCATATGCTCATTACATATATATTATAAACTAGTTTTGGTCATATGTCAATAACCATTATATAATTATTATGAATAACTTTAACATATGTATTTACTCTGGATAATTAATTAAATTCAATTACCCTGCCAACACCACCATCAATGCAATTTTCAGGATAAAGTGATATTATCTTATCTTTATACTGAGTACAATGTGTTGGACAGATTAATTCTATATTTTCAAGTAAGTTGAAATCGTTAAAGCCATGTAGTCCTCCAATCAGGGCATAAATATCACCATACTCTGCTGCAGCTTTAATAATATTATCAACACCTGAATGGGCACATCCTACCACTACCACAATACCTCTATCTGTCTTAACTACCAGGGATTGTTCTATACCAGCCAGTTCACCTGTGGAACTAATATTCCCTTGTATTTGCTGACTCTCACTTACCGGGATAATATTGCCTGACTTAAGTATATCAGTATAAGACTCAGGCAATAAACTGCCTTTAACCCGACTGGATTCAGGAAGAAAAACATCTATACCCTTATTTATACTAAGTAAATCACTCAACCCGCCCATATGATCCCAGTGACCATGTGAAATAAATATACTATCAATCTGGCCGGGGTCTATATTCATTTTTTCCATGTTTTGAAGTAATATTATACCATTTCCCCCGGTATCAAAAAGTAATTTATAGTCATTCACTTCAAGCAAACAGGAAAATCCCCATTTGGCTTTTAAGCCTTCTTGATAATGATATCTTCTTTGACTGAAAGATACTTCCTGGATATGGTGTGCTTCCTGACCATGATAGACTTCATTATCATATACAATCGTTAATTTCATTAAATATCCCTCCAGTTTAATCATTATATTATGACCAATTCTATAATTATTTTTAGTTAATCTTTTGTTAAAAAAGTTACTTAGTTTAAAAGTTACTTAACTTAAAATTTATTGAATTTAAAAGAATGATTACAGAAGATGATATTATGTATCCGTAAAATCTATTCTAGTTCCTAATCTCTTGAATGGCATGTTTTTAAGCAGAAGTATAATCAAAGCAATTATAATCCAGCCATTTATAGTTAAGCCCTCACTTGTAAATACCAGATTCACAAAACCTCCAACCAGCAGGGCTGTGATTAGCATAACAATAGTTGACTTAATCATATTAATAAAACCCAATTCCTTGATAAGGACTGAAAAAGTTGCTATACAGGGGAAGTATACAGTCAATACTATACTGGCAACCATCAGTTGTTTTACTGTCAGGTCAAGGGGAACAAGTAAACCCATGGCCAAATCCTTACGGAGAAAACCCATCAACAGAGCATTGATAGCATCCCTTGGAAGGCCGAATAGGTTTGATAAAGCAGGTCCAAAGTACTGAACAATAACCGTCATTACCCCGGTCAAATACAATATATTGACAATAAACACACCTATCATAACAAAAGGAATTGCTTCCCTGAAAAACCCTTTAATTCTAACCAATAGTTTTTTGAAAATAGTAGTTATACCGGGCATCCTGAATGGTGGAACTTCCAGTAAAAGGTCCGAACTAAATCCCGGCGTTAACTTATTTAATAGATTCCCGATAATAATCCATACCAGAGCCAGTATGAGAAAAAGATATCCTATATACTTCCCACCATATGGTCCCAGTAAACCAAAAATCATTGCCAATTGAGACATACAGGGAACACTTATTACCATTAAGGTACTTGCGATGAATTTTTCTCTTTTACTTTCCAGACTCCTGATCGCCAGAGCCGCTGGAACATTACAGCCAAAACCGAGTATCATTGGTATGATAGAAAAACCATGTAGTCCTACTTTGTGCATTATATTGTCAACCAGTACTGCCAGTCGTGGTAGATAACCGGTATCCTCAAGCAGTCCCAGCACAAAATAAAAAGATATGATATAAGGGGCAACAGCAGCTAATGGAATATAAATACCTGTTGTCAGAAGACCAAAGGACTGTTCAAAGTCAATAGAACCATTTATTAAATTACCCAGTAGTATATTATGTATAATCCCTTCCCCACCCAGAATATTACTCAGATATTCAACGAAAGCATAATATATGGTATCAAAAAAAGGTCCAGTTAGATACGAGATGATTCCTTCCCCAATTGTCCTAATAAAAATAAAAGCCAGGGATAAAACAATAATTGCGAACGGCAAACCAGTAAGGGGTTTTATAGTAAATTCATCAAAAAAATCATAAAATGTATGTCGACGGTTATGTATTTCCTGTACCTCACTTATGATTTTACCAACATTCGACCATCTGTCTTCATCATTCTCATATTGACGACTATGATACTCTTTATAATCATAATTAAGAATAGTATTTATCAACTGACTTATCCCATGGCCTTTCACAGCTACAGTAGGGATTACAGGAACTTTTAATTGTTTTTCCAGTTTTTCCAGATCAATTTCAATACCTCTGTGCTTTGTTTCATCCCACATATTCAGTACAACTATTACAGGAATATCCCTTTCCAGAAGTTGTAGAGTAAGATTTAAATTCCGCTCAAGATTCGTAGAATCTACAACATTTACGATCACATCCCCTTTGTCCAGCATACTTACCGCAACCTCTTCTGCTTTATTTGTAGGGTTAAGGGTATAAATTCCTGGTACATCAATAATATGAATTAGTTCTTTCCCCCAATTAAAATAACCTTCAGTATATTCCACAGTAGTACCAGGATAATTAGAAGATGTAACACTGGTACCGGTCAGACGTGAAAATACAACACTCTTTCCTACATTAGGGTTGCCAAATAATAGAACATTCATAAGCTATTCCACCAACTTTACTAATATTTTATCAGCCATACCATGTCCTATTGCTACTTTTGCACGGTCAATTTCCAGGGTAACAGGGCCTCGAAAAAAAGAGTCACTTACCTTGGTCACCTCTTTACCAACTCGAATACCCATTGCGTTTAATTTCTTGGTCAGATGATGACCACCCTTCAAATCCACCACCACTGCCGGAGTACTCTTTTTCAACTGATTTAATGTCAAATATATCATTTTTCACACCTCTATTGTAAATGATATTCATTTTCAGCATAATTATATACCATTTCTTACTCAATTACAATAGTTGTTTTATATTTCAACCCATTAGCTTTGCAAAAATTTTCTCTTAAAGTCACACCATCAATTTATCTGGCCCTTTAATCCTCTAGCATTCTTCTCATAAAAAGATGATTATGCTAGAGTAAACTTTTGTTTCTGACATTCCAGGCTTTTTATGCCCTCGATAAAGTAATTATCTACTCTACATTAACTATCCTATCGGCAGATAACCCCAACTCTGCTACAATCACTAGACCATCATCTAAATCCCCTACCTCTTCGGGGGAATGTGCATCACTATTGATAATAAACTTAACATCAGTCTCAGCAGCAGCCCTGACAAAACCTCTGCTAAGTTCACCATGGCGGGCGTTGATTTCCAGACAGGTATTCTCTTCAGAACAGACCCTGGCCAGTTTGTATGTATCAATATCTACACCGTATCCAGGATGGGTTATAAAATCAATGTCATATCTCCGGACAGCATTGACTAAAGCCCTGGTGTTTTGTTCTCTAATCTCCTGTCGTCTGGCCGAAATAAAGTGATAGACCAGCCTATTATCAAAAATTATTTTTCTAGCGGATCTGATATCAGGTGGGAATAAGAGCAAATGAAAACCAGCAGCAACTATATCAAGTTCTGATAGTATATTATCAGGAACATCCAGCTCTCCATCTATATTTATAATATTTGCCTCCACCCCTGCCAGTATCTCTACTTCAGGGTATTGTGACTGCATCTTCCTTAATTTATCTTTAACTTCCAGTAATTCTTCAGCCCTTTTCACACCCAGTCTTATGATATTCCAACTTCGCGGCCCGTGATCTGTAATGGCAATCTTCTTTAGTCCTTTTCTTATAGCCGCTTCAATATTACCCTGTAACTTTCCCTTACCATGGCTGTATTCCGAATGAGTATGAAAATCCCCTGTACACTTCATTATATTAATAACCCCATACGCCCGGCTACAATCCCTACTATCATAGAGAAGTATATCAGTTCTACCAGGGGAATCTGTTTTAGATTACGAAATACAAAAGCAAAGACTATAAGTAATAATAAACCTGTAATAAAACCTATTGGCAATAGGATATCTGCTGCAATTGATGTTATTATCAATATAATTAAACTGACCAACAGATATATTTTCCTATCAAATAAAATAAGTTCCGATAATTCTTTTCTATACCTATCCAGAAATATACTACCCCCAATCCATATTGGAATAAGTATAAAGTTTCCCATCAATCCCAATACAGCGCAGATAAAATTTAAGATATATTCAAAGATACGCTCTTTCGATGTGCTGCTTTCCAGCAGCACCTTACCCCTTACTATAAATAAGAATAGTCCTGTCACAAGTAATACCTCACCTGCAATATTTAACTCATTAAGTAATGATACAGGAATAATACCCAATAGTTCGCGCCAGATAGGATAACTCAAAATAGAGATAATCAGCAAAAGAAAATAAGAAATACCTCTATCTAAAGGTTTAAAAATTATATATTCCCTGTTCAGATAAGCTATTGTCACTGAGAATAAAAAAATTATCTCCAGATTTATATTCCCTGTCAAAATTACCAGTAATGTAGTAGTAAGCGAAATAAACATTGCACCTGATTCAAACCCCCAGATCAGACCAGTTAGTCCAACTACTATCAGGCCAAGGCTAAGATTTCCTGAAAGCCAGGCTATAAAAGGCACCAATACAAAATGACCAATATATCTATTCCATTTCATCTTATCCCTTCTTTCTTACTCCTTCTTCTTTACTCTTTCTTCTTAACACCTTTACTTTACTACTACTTCTTCTTATTCACTTCATCTTCTTTACACTTTCTCCCTTACACTTTCATACTCTTTCTTGCTTTTATTACTCCTATTCTCTTCCAGGCATTAATCCTGATGACCGTACCACTAGATTTTTACGCCAAAATCTAATGATAAGTAAATTTCTTAGCTCTGTTAAATAATCTTTCAATAAAGGAAGAAACGCTTTCATGATTATATACTAACCATGAAAGCGTTTTTATCAGCAGTTTATTCAATTATAATTATTGACATTATCAATTCATTTTATACACAAAAGTCCGTGTGCCTCTCTACATGGTCAAGAAAATGCTTTTCAGGATCCTTGATAATACTTAAAAGTTCAATTTTTGATACTTTAACAGGCTTTTTACCATAAAGTACTTCTTCGTTTCCTTCTAGCTTTTCTATCGTAGCCAGACCAAGAGCATTATTGACAGAATAAAATTTGCGATAACCTTTCATTTCTCGAGGAATAGAATGATAATAACTGATAAGATTAGGAATATGATTCTTAACATCGTCAATCATTGCAGCAAGGACACTCATACCCTCTTTCTTATTTTCTTTATCCATTATTCTACGAATTGAGGTTTTTAGACTGGTTAACGGCCAGTAATGTTTCTCTCTATTTTCAATATCTTTTTTGATATCTCTGATTAAATTTACCTTCTGCAAAAACAGACCTGATGCATTATAGTTTGCCAGCAATCTATCACTTTCTTCCTCTGAAATTGATGAATAAAAAATTACCACATCAGTCAAAAATCCCCCAACTGTTCCGGCAACATAATAACAGTACTCATCAAGGTCAACAAAGGTCCTGACATCATGAGTAAGATATTTTTTCATACCCCTATTCATTTCTTCCAGCCATTTGAATGATAAGCTTTTGGCCACCTCACCAAGACTATCATAGGCCCATCTTACTATTAAAGCATTTTCAGTTAAATCCTGAAGTGATTTTTCAGGCATTAGTTCGGCATATTCACTTATCTCCCGGGCAACTTCCTCTACATCTCCAACATCAGGAGTAAACAATTCAACTACTTTATCCATCATCTTTTTTCTCTCGTCTATACTGATATCCTGATCTGATATTTCGTCTTCAAAATTATCCAGTAATCTATCCTGAAGATATGTAATCAAAACAGGTAGCTTTATTTCGGCATCCAGCATAGGTATAGTAATAGCAAAACTACGTGATACCTTTGGCAGTATTTTCTTACAATACTTGATAGCCTCTTCAGACATAATCTCCACTCCAGTTTGTTTGTAAATTGTAGCAATTAATTATCATAACAAAATACGATTTATCATATCTATAATTCTACCACAAATGTATTTTTCCTGCAAAATGTCTAACAATACTTATTCTCATCTTCACCTAATTGAATATTTAAAGCATATACAGAAATATTTATTTCAATTGCGGAGAAAATCAGTAAAACCATCAACAGGATCAGTGCTGCGGCAAAAACTATTTCACCTGCTAGACCCTTCTCCAGAAATAATAAAAAACATTGATAATACACAGTAAAAGAGAGAAAAAATCGCCTCTTAATACTTCAATACTATTAAGAACTATTCATATTATTACTCCATAGTTGTATATATTTAATTAACTTATTGAAAACATTAATTTTATTAGTCAATATCTAATTTTTATTAATAATTATATTAATTTTTTTAATTTTACTATTGACATTATTAATATTTTATAGTATTATTTAATTAAAGTTAATAATTTACATAAATATTTGCATAAAAAGGAGTAACATCATGGCAAATAGGCTTAAAATTAAATTAAAAATTAATAATTTTTATATTCCTATTCCTCCACTTCCTCTCTCTTTTGTATCTAGAGTGTTGAAACTTGCGTTGAAATATTCCGGGAATTCTCGGTATGAAGTAAAGTTAAACGGGGAAGAAATTGATAGATTAATAAAGGCTTTGAAGGAAGCAGAACCTTTTGAATTAGTTAATATCCAGGCAGACGATCAGAATGAAAAAGTTTTTATCAGAATATATACCAGATAGGAGGTGATGAAAATAGCTCATAAAGCCATCGGGCGTTGTCCAATATGTAATAACGAAGTAAAGGTTACAGAATTGAGCTGTAAGAGATGCAAGACAGTCATTAAGGGAGAATTTGAGCTCTGTAAATTTTGTAAGTTAAATGAAGAACAACGATATTTTATCGAGGCTTTTCTTAAAAACCGCGGCAATATTAAGGAAATGGAAAAAGAACTCGGTATATCCTATCCCACAGTCAGAAACAAACTTGAGGAGGTAAGAAAGGCCCTGGGATTTATAGAAGATAATAAACCGACAGTGAATAAGAAAGAAATACTTGATCAACTCAGTAAAGGTGAAATATCGAAAGATAAGGCTTTAAAACTTCTTACTGAGTGACATCTCCACAAGTAAATTTACAAAGTATAATAGACTATATTGCTAGAACAATTTTACGGATTAATTTCGTATTTATCAATAGAATTATCGGAAGTAAACATCAAATTATCTCAAGGAGGCTATATCATGAGTGTTAATGAAGAAAAAATGCAGATTTTAAAAATGATTGAGGAAGGAAAGATTAATTCAACTGAGGGTTTAGAATTACTGGAGGCTATTGAGAATAAGAATGATAGCAGTATTATTAGTCATAGTAACAAAATTACAACTGCCAAGTGGCTGCGGGTAAGGGTTAAAGCCGAGGATGATAAAACCAAGGTTAATGTCAATATCCCAATTTCTCTGGTAGATGTTGGATTAAAGATTGCCAAAGCCTATTCACCTGAACTAAACTCTGAAGAACTAAAAGATATCGATTTTGATGAAATAATTAAGGCAATTAAAGATGGAGCTGAAGGAAAAATCGTAGATATATACGATGAGGAAAGTAATACTACTGTTGAAGTATTTGTAGAATAAACGATTATTGCTAAAACAAATTCAATTAACAATCTACTATACACAAAAATTTTGCCCTTCAGCAAAAGATAAGCATTTGTGTGCACATAAGATATGACTTATTATCTTTAAAGGAGTTACAAGTAAAACCCCCGCTTTTTACTAACGGGGGCTTCTTTTGTTGCAACCTAATTAAAATAACTCTGCCGAATTTTATTTAAGACCACACCCGCTTCACTTTTATCCAGTTTGATACCTTTTTTACCATACTCATTGATAACTGCACTTCTTCCTGAATACTTACCAAGAACAATACTCCTCTCCCTCCCGAGAATTTCAGGAGGAAAAGCCTCATAATTCCTGCTATCTTTCAAAAGACCATCAACATGAATACCTGATTCATGGGAAAAAACTTTCTTGCCAACAATGGGCTTACTATCTGCCAGATAACAACCGCTAGCTTTTTCAACTGCATCGGAAATCTCAACGATTTTCTTTAGATTAAAACCTGTATTAACCCCTTCGATATAATAAGCAGCCATCACTATCTCTTCCAGGGCAGTATTGCCAGCCCGCTCACCCAGGCCGTTAATTGTACAACTAATATATTTAGCCCCTGCCTTGTATGCTGAAAGAGCATTGGCTGTAGCCATACCAAAATCATTATGTCCATGAAAATCTATCTCTATGTCAAATGTATTATCAACTAACATCTCTCTTATATACTTGATAGTATTATAAACCTTAATAGGTTCCATGATTCCTACTGTATCAGCATATCTTACCCTGACTGCTCCAGCTCTGGAGGCTGTCTGATAGAATTTAATTAAAAAATCAAGTTCTGCCCGGGATGCATCCTCAGCCCCAACAGAGACAATACAATTATGTTTTACAGCATATGATACCGTTTTCTCTATGTTTTTCAGTATCCATTCCCTGTTTTTCCTCAATTTACTCTTTATCTGAATATCTGAGACAGGTGCAGAAATATGAAGATATTTGATTCCTGCATCTATAGACTTCTTGATATCATCTATATGCATTCTGTTCCAGGCCATGATATTTGATTCAATATCTAGCTCCATTATTTCCTGGATAGTCTCTATCTCCTCCTCACCCATTGCAGGAATACCGGCTTCTATTATGTCAACTCCAGCTTCAGCAAGCATTCTGGCTATATCTATTTTATCTTTCTTGCTGAATGCCACTCCAGCTGTCTGTTCTCCATCCCTCAGAGTTGAATCAACAATATAAAAATCCCTCATATATCTCACCTCTCTGTTATATATTTGCACAAATCGCACACAGATTATCATATCAAGATTATTTCAGTAACGTAAAAATTGACTATCGTTGAAAAATCAGAATTAATAGCATATGATAAACTCATCTGTTTCTATTATTTCTTCAATTTTAACTCCAGTACAAGCAGTGGCAACAAAAAGAGCATAATCATAACAACTGCCAGTGCTATTGATTGGCCGAGATCCTTTTGCGATAGTGTGTATATTGCGGTAGATAATGTCTGGGTCTTCCCACTCAGGTTTCCAGCAAACATCATGGTTGCTCCAAATTCACCAGCTGCTCGCAGACAGGCCATTATAAGTCCTGTCAGAAAAGGTCTAATACTCAATGGTAAATAAAAATGAAATATCAACTGTTTTTCGCCAGAACCAAATACTCTGGCTGCTTCGATAACATCTTTTTCGATAGCTTCAAATCCGTTACGTAAAGACTGAGTAAATAAAGGTATCATTACAAATACCTGAACGAAGATCAGAGCCAGAAAACTAAAAGGAATATCTATCCCCAGGAAATTAATAATTCCTCCAAAGGCCCCTCTTCTACCAAAAGCCATTAATAGGGCCAGACCCCCAACAGTAGGAGGCATAACCAACGGAAGACTTACAATCATATTCATTACCCTATAAAGCTTACCCTGCTTCTGGGCCATTAGATAGGCAAAGGGGGTACCAATGACAACTGTAGTTATTGCAGAACAGATTATCGAACCGACAGTTACCTTTACTGCACTCATGATATCAGTACTCTGTATAACTTTGAGAACGCTCTGTATAGAAGACTTTAAGAATAATGAAGTTATGATCATAGTTATAAATGCAATATTAAAAATCATTATCCCCCAGACCAGAATCCTGGTCAGGTCAATTCTATATTTTGGATGCTTAAAGTCAGGATCAATCGAAATTCCTGGACTATATATTTCTGTATTTTCGTAATAACTAAATTCATTTGCCATATCTATCCCCTACTCTCTTTCACAAATCCATGTTTCTCCAGTATCATTCCTCCCTCATCGGAATAAAGATAGTCAAGGAATTTTCCTGCCATCTCTTCATTTACCGGGTTCAATCCATTCAATATAGCAATAGGATAGGTAGCTAGCACATTATATTTGTCTTCTATATTAATAATTTCCACTACATCTTTATTGCTGGCATTTACATCAGTTTGATATACTATACCCGCATCTACCACTCCCAATTCTATTTTTGCCATAATACTTTTAACATCAAGTTCTTTAGACAGAATATTCTCGAAAAACTTTTGCTTAAAACCTACAGGCAAAATAGGATTCTCTGATTGTTTTTCCAACATCTGAATAGTATATCTACCAAGAGGTACAGATTCCTCTGCTATAAGCAATTTCAAATCATCTTTTGTTAAATCTTCTATATTCTGTATGTCAAGTTGACTTTCTTTTGATACTGCTATTACCAGTTCATTATAGGCAAAAACAGTTGGCTTGCGTACCATATCCGATTCTTCCAATTGATTCATATACTTGATATTAGCAGAAGCAAATATGTCAGCTGTTACACCCATCTGAATCTGGCTAAACAGGGCCTGGCTGCCAGCATAATTGATTTCCACTTCTATACCATCATATTTTTCTTCAAATGCAGCCTTTAAATCATTAAAAACTTCGGTTAAACTTGCCGCAGCCATAATTCTGATTGTCCCCTCCTCAGCGGATACCCTTATTGGGTAAAAAAAGCCATTTATTGTAAGAGACAATAATACAGCAAATATAGAAAACAATAAAGCTATTTTTTTCATAACATTCACCCTCCACAGAAACCCCTCTGCTGACCATTTATTCTGGAACTCGAACAGACGAATATATGAAATTCTGGACTATTCATCTAAATCCCTCCTCCGTTAATTTTTCTCCTACTGCAGGAACGAAATTCTGCAGAGCGATCATGTGTTAACTGCCCAATAGCATCTGCCCTACACTGCTGACAGTGATACATCTGTTTTAAATAATTCGAACACTCATCCCGCAAGCCATTCAACTCTTTCCTGCTCACCAGGGGCATGTCAGCAAACTCACTACCTTCAGCCGGTATAAGTGGCATTATGTTTGTCATAACCGCTCCCAATTCCTTCACCTTCTTGACAAGGAGCGGAATATCTTTTTCATTAATCCCTTTAACCATGACTATATTAACTTTACACTGTACTCCATTGTCAGCAAGGTATTTTAAACCCTCAAGCTGATTGTTTATCAAGATATCTGCACCTTTTATACCGAAATAATATTCCCCTTTATACTCTACATACTTATATATCTTTGCTCCTACCCAGGGATTCAGAGTATTAATTGTAATAGTTACGTGTTCAATTCCCAGATTAATAATCTGATCAGCATATTCAGGGAGATTCAGTCCATTAGTGGAGAGACAGAATATAATATCTGGATTAACCCCCCTGATTAATTCTATTGATTTCTTCACTTCCGAAAAATTTGCCAGGGCATCCCCGGGACCTGCAATCCCTACTACAGACAATTTTTCAACCTTATCCCGTACATAACTATATTTGTGAAAAGCCTCCTCCGGAGTTAAAACCTCGCTGGTTACTCCAGGACGGGTTTCATGGAGGCAGTCATATTTTCTATTGCAGTAATTACAACTGATATTACAGGCCGGGGCAACAGGAATATGCATCCTGGCATAATCCCGGGCTTTATCATTATAACAGGGGTGATTCTCAGACATAACGTTTCCCATCATAACCGCTCCTTTCTACATTTAAGGAAAATTTATTTATCCGTCATCAAGTAGTTATAGAGATGAGCACATTCGGATATTATCCAGGTTTATTTTAGTGTTTTATAATCAAAAAATTTCCCTTTACTCATTATGGCCTCAGGCCAATTTGTTCAAGTACTGCTTATATAGGTCTTCTCTGTAATTATTGTGCTTTAGGTCCAGCAATGTATTAGTAATCTTATCAAGGAATAGAAGTGAACCTTCAAAACCAATATTCACCTGTCGCTGAGCACCAATGTGATCATGTACAGGAAAACCTATTCTTATAAGCGGAATACCATCTTTTTCCGTAATAAACTTACCATCAGAACTGCCGATTAATATATTAATATCATATAGCTTAACTAGCTCTCTTATTTTTTCAAAGTCAGTTTCATCAAGAATCACAATTTCTTCAGGATAGTTTGCAGTTTCTTCTTCCAGCATATCGGCCAGTTTCCTTGAACTACTTCCAGTGGCAATAACTGCCGGTACTATGCCATTTTCAAGACATAATTTACTGACACTATAAACAATTTCTGGTTCGCCAAAGATAGCAGCTCTACCCATAGCATTATATTTATGTGAATCTATCATACCATCAATCATACGCCCTCTGGCAGTTTTGATTCTGGAAGTTATCGTATTCTTACTCAACCGAGCAAGAGTATTAATTAATTCCTCAGTGTTTTCCATACCTATCGGTACAGGTAGGCTGTAAAGGGGGACACCATAATTATCTTCTAAATACCTACCAGGAGAAATACTGGGTTCAACAAGTTTTCCAAATTCTATTGTAGCAGTAGAACCCGACATCTTCTTGATCTCCTGTAGTTTTGTTCCTCCATCAGGAATTTTTTTATAATCCTTCATAACAGGTCCATCGAGTGTTTCAGATATATCAGGAAATAAAATATACTTAATTGCAAAACTATTCAATATATCCTTCAGTCTCCTAACATCACCTGGAGTCATCGAGCCAATCATAATATTTATATGGCCATTATCCGGACTATCCTCGCAAACATATTGCAGTACGCTTCGCAATGTCGTATAATATCCCTCATATTGACTCCCACCATAGCCAGGTGTAGAAATTGGAACAAGTCTTATATCCTTATCATATTCAGCTGAGAACTCTCTGGCAGTTCTGACTATATCTTCACCTATTGTCTCTGCCAGACAGGTGGTTGCAATCCCGATCAATGCAGGATTATACAGCCGAATGGTATTCTCAAGTCCTTTTTTTAAGTTTTCTTCTCCCCCATATACGGTGCCCTTTTCAGTCAATGACGATGAGGCAATATCGATAGGTTCATTATAGTGAGTTGCAAGATGCCTCCTGATATAAGTACTACAACCCTGAGACCCGTGAAGAAACATTATACTCTTTTCAATTCCTTTTAAGGCAAGTGCTGCACCCATTGGCATACACATCTTACAGGGATTCACATTCATATTTACGAAGTTTTTATTATTCATTGATGTCCACCCCTTTACACAGTTTTCAGTGAAACATTTATATCAAATTAATCAGTTAGTTTCTACTTCACATACCTCCACACAGGACTGTTGACAGTCTGATATAGTTCTCTGGCAAAATTCACTGCTCCTTCAAAGCCTATCAGAGGATGTTTCCTTTCATGGTTGTGGTCACAGAAAGCTACTTTTAGTTTATAGGCCAGTGGTCTTTCCTTAACACCACCTGCCAGAATGTCTACTTCCTTCTCTGTCATGAAGTTTTCCAGTTCTGTTGGATTGGCATCATCCAGTACAACTGTACCTTCTCCCACCAGTTGATGTATTTTTTCATATTCTTCAGCTTTTCCTGTCTGAGTACCTACCATAACAGGTATCATCCCCAGATTTTTAAATTGCTTAATCAAGGAAATAGCCTTAAAACCACCACCAACATAGATAGCAACCTTCCTACCCCAGAGCAGTCTCCGGTATTTCTGCATCTCTTCAGTAACCTCCAGTCTTTTTCTATCAACGAAATTTTTCAATCTGGTATTAACTTCCCTGTCATCAACGAAACTGGCGATTGTATACAGACTTCTGACTGTATCCTCTATACCAACAAAACTTATTTTCTGATAGGGCATACCGTATTTTTTTTGCATTTTTTTAGCCAGATAGATCATCGAACCAGCACATTGAACTATATTGAGACCTGCTCTGGAGGCATTGCTTATCTCTTCACAGGTAGAGTCTCCTGTGATACCAGCATTAGCTTTAATGCCGATTTCCCTCAGGTAATTCTTTATAATCCACATCTCTCCAGCCAGATTGAAATCTCCCATGATATTGATACCGTGTTTCTTTATAGCAGAAGAAATAGATTTGCTTCTATACCTGGAAGACTGATTTTTCAGATCATCTTCCATTCCGCTATCCATCAGCTCCATCAGAGCCCTACCTGCAGCCTTATAGCCGTCCATCTTATTTCCAGCAAATCCAGCAGCCTGGACAGGTATCACTTTGATGCCGTACTCTCTTTCTGCCTTCCTGCAGATGGCTTCTATGTCATCTCCTATAACACCTACCACACAGGTAGCGTAAACAAAGATTACCCTGGCCCGATATCTCTCTACTATCTCCTCAATAGCACCTGCCAACTTATCTTCCCCACCAAAAATAATATCCCTTTCCGAGAGATCGGTAGAAAAGCTATTTCTAAATACTTCAGACCCACTACTTAAACTCCCCCTGATGTCCCAGGTATAACTTGAACAGCCAATTGGTCCATGGATAAGGTGATAGGCATCAGTTATCGGATTTAATACAACTCGTGCCCCACAATACACACAGGCCCTCTGGCTGACTGCTCCAGCCAGACTCTCCTTGCCACAATCGATAGCTGTATTACTACCATTCTCTTTCAGGGTTATAAAGTTTTTTCTCTCTTCAAGGGTTTTAATATCTTTTCTTATATTTTTCATAATAGATACCACCTATCTACTCGCTACTCACTTCTTCTCAGTAATTCTTAAGGCTTATTTCATAAACAAAGAACAAGAAAATAATCAGACGAATTCACTAACGAATTTGATAAATATTCATCTATAAACTTAAAATTCATCTCCATACAAACCATAAACTATTTGATTCACTTAATATAGAGGAGAAAATTATATAGCAATAGCATACCATTCATATGGAGATAAACTTTCCTACATGACAAGTTCCATGTCTTCAAAATCGGCATCTCTATCTGCTCTATCAAGTAAAGCAGTACTGATTTTTTCTATCAGAAGCATACCGCCTCTATAACCAACAATCGGCATATAACTGTGAACACTCCTGTCCAGAATAGGGAATCCTACCCTTACCAGTGGAATGTCTTCCTCTTTAGCAATATATTTACCATAAGTATTCCCAATCAGGATATCTACAGATTCCTCTTTAATCCATTTCTGAAGTGTCAATAAATCAGCTGCTGCTTTAACCTTTCCACTCACACCCGCCTCTTCCAAGATTTCATTAATTTCATTAACAAAAGCCTTACCAGGAGTACCGGTAAGAACATATGCCGGTATCATACCAAGTGATAGGACAAACTCAGTCATTGAAGTCACTATATCTGGATCACCAAAGATTGCTGCCCGCTTCCCATGGAAATGATAATGAGTATCTGTCATGATATCAACCAACTGGCCCCTTTCCTCTTCCAGGCTATATGGTATATCCTGACCTGTTATTTTTGACAACTGCATAATATATTTATCTGTAGCTTTAACACCAATAGGAGTATTCAGGATATATGGTTTAACATCACACTTTCTCTCCAGTTCGTAGGCTCCTTCTGCTGAAGCAAAACTACCCAGAGCGATAGTGGCTCTTGAATTACCTGAGTCTTTGATTTCTTCTACAGTGACACCACCATCTGGATACATCTCATATTTGCCAGTCATCGGTGAATCTACAACACCACTGGTGTCAGGTACTAGAGTGAATGGTACACCCATTTCCCTGGCAATCCTCTTTATTTCCCTCATATCACCCGGATTTACAAAACCAGGTATTATATTAATCTTTCCATTATTGATATCCTCATCATTTTCCGCCAGGCATTTGATCATACCCTGGACCATATTGGAAAAACCAGTAATATGTGAACCAACATAACTTGGTGTACTGGCGTATATTACTGTTTTTCCTTCTGGTATATCAATATCTGCTACGATAGATACCAGGTCATCACCGATAGTCTCTGAGAGACAGGTTGTATTTACAGATATTACATCCGGATTATAGACCTGAAATATATTCTTAACGGCTGTCTTTAGATTTGATTTACCGCCAAATACAGAAGTACCTTCCGTAAAAGAACTGGTAGAAGCAACAACTGGATCACGAAAATGCCTGGTCAGGTGCATTCTGTGATATGAACAACAGCCCTGCGAACCGTGACTGTGAGGAAGGCATCTATTTATTCCCAGAGAAGCATACATAGCGCCAATCGGCTGACAGGTCTTGGCCGGATTAACGACAAGTGCTCCCCTTTCCTCAATTTTCTCCAGTTTATCATCAATTTTAATTGGATTACTCATCTGTTTCACCTCCATAGAATCCTACCAATTCAGAGTCATATTTCCATGGTGGTGTAATATAACTCCAGGTAGGTGAATTAATACCAGCAGATATATCTCTGGCAAAGTTCACTGCACCTTTAAAACCTGCATAAGGTCCACTATAATCATAGCTGTGCAGCTGTTTCGAGAAGATCCCCATTTTCTGTGCTACAAACTTATCTTTTATTCCAGAGCCAAAAACACTGGGCTTAAGGGCTCCAAGTAGTTGCTCTGTCTCGTAATGATTCAAGTCATCAATAACAATCTTGCCATCTTCCATCTCTGATATTAAGCCCTCATATTCCTCTAAAGGTATTTCTTTTTTTAACTCTTCCATTCTTTCCTTTGAGATACGGAGATTGTATTTCTCCTCATCCCTCTCAACTTCCAGTTCTGGAATATTACGATCATCAGCAGTAGTCTCAATATCAGGTATAACCTCTCTTCCCTCATAATCATCACGATGAGCGAACTCATAACCTGCCAGTATAGTATCAATACCTATCTCTTTAAAGAGATTTTGATAATGATGCGCCCTGGAACCACCGACAAAGAGACAGGCAGTCTTTCCTTTGCACATCTCCCTGTAATAAGCCAGTGCATCTTTAATCTCCCTGAACTCTTCGGCAATAACCTCTTCAGTTCGCTGTATCAATTCCTCATCCCCGAAATATTTAGCTATATTTCTCAGAGATTTTGACATAGCCTTAACACCAATAAAATTTATTTTTAACCAGGGTATACCATATTTCTCAGAATACATCTCTGCAATATAATTGATTGACCTGTGACATTGCACCAGATTCAAATTGGATTCATGAGATGACTGAATATCACCATAGCTGGAATCACCGGTCAAAATCGCATTAACCTGGTAACCGATCTTCTCCAGGACACGGCAGATTTCCCAGCCGTCACCTCCAATATTGTATTCTCCAAGTATATTCAATGAATATGTCGGCGATTCTTTGTCCTGAGTACCAACAACCTTTTCCATAAGAACATTATTGGCGATATGATGACCTGCTGACTGACTGACACCCTTATAACCCTCACAGCTAAATGGCAATACAGGAATACCATATTCTTTCTCAGCTTCAGCTGCAACAGAGTTGATATCATCACCTATCAATCCTACTGGACAGGTTGCACTGATAGTAATTGCATCAGGCTCAAATATCTCCACAGCATCTCTGATCGCTTCCTTCAACTTCTTCTCTCCACCGAAAACAATATCTGAATCCTGCATATCAGTCGAAAAAGAGTAATTTAAAAAATTCTTGCCGCCTTCTTTGCTTCGACCCTTGTTTCTCCTCGTCCCCCATGTATAATAAGCACACCCGATTGGTCCGTGGGTTATATGAATAACATCTTTAATCGGCCCTAAAACAACACCCTTACATCCAGCATAACAACAACCCCTGTTGGAAATGATTCCGGGAATGGTTCTGGTATTGGCCTTAATACTTTGCTTTTCCCCAGATTCCCTGACTACTATATGTTCCTTCCTATTTGTCATAGTTTTTGCTGGATACTTATCTATTAATTGAGCTAACGTAAATTCTGACATACTACTCACCTCCTGGCTTCTCTATACAGCCTCTTCTCCTCTTTCGCCGGTTCTTATACGTATTGCTGTATTAATTGGCGAAATAAATATTTTCCCATCACCGGGGTTACCGGTTTTATTTATATTAATAATTGTCTGCACTACCTTCTTAACATCCTTATTCTCAACAATGATACTTAAAAGCCTTTTAGGCACAAGGCGGTGACCCTCAGAAATTGATGTGGCTACCTCCGGAGAATCAATCTGACATCCAGCCAGTAATTGATTAACCAGCTCATAATCAACCTTCTTCTTTCCCCGCCCGTATACCTTACGGCAGTTTATCGAATCAACACCCTCTAATGATAGGGCTTTTTTCGTTTTATTGATCATATCCATACGAATAACTGCAAGGATTTCCTTCATTATACTCCCTCCTTTAGCAAAGTTATAAACTCTTATCTCCACTACTGATTGTATAGGCCTCTTCAATGTCACTAATAAATATCTTGCCATCACCAAAACTACCTTCTTTACTTGTTTTTGCTGTTTTGATAATAACCTGTACAATGGTTTCTACATTTTTATCTTCAGCAACTATCATCAGTAACTCTTTGGGTAATTCGTCATAATGAATACTCCCCACCTTGACACCACGCTGCTTACCACGGCCAACTACATCTATCTTGGTCACTGCCGGAAATCCAGCTTCACTTAATTCTGAAAGAACCTCATTGGTTTTTTCAGGTCTAATAATCGCTCTAATCAACTGCATATCACATGCCCCCATTCTAAAATTTCTCTATTAAATCCTTATTTCTAGGTTAGTATATTTTCAAAAGGACTTCTAAAAACCTATACATGAGAGGAAGCGGGAATTAGGTTTTCACCTAATTGAATCTTTCACTAACCTAAAATTTATAGCTCAAGTATTCCATGCTCCATCATCAGATCTTCAAGATCTTCCTGTTCCATTGGATCTGGAATAACAAACATCTCATTTTCATCTATAGCTTTTGCCAGAGACCTGTATTCATCAGCCTGACCGGATCCTGGATCATAGGCTATAACAACTTTTCTGTTAATTTCTGCACGCTGTACTATATTATCTCTCGGTACGAAATGCACCAATTGACTACCAAGTTTCTCAGCAAAGGCCTCCAACAATTCAAGCTCTCCATCTACTTTACGACTATTACAGATGATACCTCCAAGTCTTACGCCTCCTGTTTCAGCATATTTCTTGATACCCTTACAGATATTATTTGCAGCATACATAGCCATTAACTCACCACTAGCTACAATATAAATCTCCTGAGCTTTTCCTTCGCGAATCGGCATAGCAAAACCACCACAGACAACATCACCAAGGACATCATAGAAAACATAATCCAGGTCCTCAGTATAGGCACCCAGATTTTCCAACATACTGATAGAAGTAATAATACCTCGACCAGCACATCCAACTCCAGGTTCTGGCCCTCCTGATTCTACACAGCGGATATTTTCAAAATCAACACCATTTCTCATGATATCTTTTAAGTCAATATCCTCACCCTCTTCTCTCAGAGTATCCAGAACAGTTTTCTGATTCATTCCACCCAGTAACATACGAGTGGAATCAGCTTTAGGGTCACAACCAACGATCATAATATTGTTACCCATTTCTGCTAAAGCTGAAGTCAAGTTCTGTGTAGTTGTAGACTTTCCAATACCACCTTTTCCGTAAATCGCTACCTGACGCATACTCGATTCTCCCTTCTTATTGTCTTATAGTTTTATTAATATTACAAATACAGGATTAGTGAGATGATAAAACCCAGATAATTTCTCAAAGATTAAATGTTATGTATGTGTGATGTTTTCGTTATTTTCCACAACTTTACTGAGTTTTTACTATATTTTATGTAATGTATATGTAATATTTGTGTTAATTATATAGATGCTTTATTGTTTTGTCAATACAATTTTCCTTTATTTCTTAATTTACAGGCTTATTATGGTGACATTCCTGTATACATCACATCAACATGGCATACCCCCGAAAGCTTTTATCGGGGGCTATTGATTCTTTTTTCGATTATTCCTCTATAATTTCCTTTACTTTTTCCAGATAGAATCCTGTTAAACTTTCAGCACTTTCTATATCCTGACCTTCTGCATAGATATGGAATACAGCCTTTTCACTATCTGGTACTACTAAGGCCCAGCCATTGTTATGCCTGAACTTAATGCCATCTACTAAATCACCCTGCTCACCGCTTTCCTTACTCAGCCGCCTCATTACCCTCCCTTTGCTTTTCCAGTCACATTCAATTTCTGCATTATTAAGATAAAACTCAGGCAGTCTATTAAGGAGCTGATCCAGATTGATGTTATCTCTTCCCATTTGCTCCATTATCAGAGCCAGACCAGCAAGTGCATCAGTATATGGGTAAAACCTTAGTATCTGCTTATCATCAATGTTGTTTTTTGTATAATATTTTTCCATAGCAACCTGGGGGTTAATCGGAGTATATTCCACTTCTGCTCCGTATTCCTCAGCCAGCGACTCAACAACAACAGGTGCATTGACAGGTAAAGGAATATAGTTTATTCCCCGTTCCAGTAGAATATATGATATTAATACCTGGTATTCTGTAAAAGTCAGCATTCTACCTTTTTTGTTGACCAGTCTGATATCTTCCCCATTATGATCAACAATAATTCCCATATCAGAATTATTATCCCTCATTATTCTGGCTACCATCTCAGCAGCTTCTATTCTTTTCTCCATACTTAATGGAAGGACGTCAGTAGAGTAATTTCGTGTTGACAACAGCTGACAGTTTAGTTTCTTTAAAAAAAGAGGCAGAATATTACCAAGGCTGTCATGTTCATAATCCACCACCACGCTCAGATAATTCCTTTTTACTACCTCCGAGTCAATACATTCTATAAGATTATCCAGATATTTTTTTTCCATTTCCGGGGCAAATGCAAAATCTCCTATTTCATTAATAAAGACACGTTGATAATCTCTTGTAAAGAGTTTTTTCTCTATCCCTTTTTGCTCATTGATAGATAAATTAACCCCACTGTTATTTAAAATTTCTATTATACTCCTGGCCGGGTCTTTAGAGCTTACCCGTATATGAACTCCACCCTCCGAACCCAGATTTACCACACTATATCGGGTTATGGATGTAGTGCTCTCTCCAATGTCAACAACATTAATACCCGCAACCTGCAAACCAGAAACAAAAGCACGTTTTAAAGCACTGGATATATTATATGTATCACAACTTATTACAACCTCATCTCTCCTTTTCAATGTTGAACCATAGGCTACAGCCAGATTGGATATGAATTCTGGAGTAATATCTATGTTACCATCACCAATTACACCTCTATCGCTAAATATATTTCTGGACCAGTATGTAGGCCAGACAACACTTGTATCTACTACGGTTCTATCACCTATCTCTTTTTCAGGCCAGATTTTAATTCCAGGTTTTATCTTACTCTCTCGTCCTATTACAACATTTCTCCCAACAGCAGCTTTATCAAAGATAGAAGCACTATTTTTAATAGTAACATTATTGGCCATTAGCGCACCTCTTATCTCTACCTTTGTTCCCAGATAGACATTATCCCAGAGCACACTATTTTTTATAGATGAATGTGCGGCAATACGGCAGTTACGACCTATGATACAGTCCTTCAATTGAACTCCGTCCTCTATCTGTGTCCCCTCTCCAACATAGACATATCCTTCTATATCAATACTCTCATCCAGTACAGCACCATCCTCCAGCCAGATATTTTCATCTACCTGCACACAGGCCTTAATAGGAAGATTCAGGTTTCCGTTCATTAAATCAAACTGTGTTTTATGATATTCCTCCAGACTCCCGATATCATTCCAGTAACCATCCAGGGCTATACCAAATAGCTTCATCTTTTTTTCCAACATAAGAGGGAACAATTGTTGACTGAAATCATATTTCTGTCCTTTTTCAAAAAGTTCAAATATAGTTGGTTCCAGGATATAGATACCTGTATTAATAGTGTCACTGAAGACCTGTCCCCAGTTTGGCTTTTCAAGAAAACGTATGATTTTCCCATCATCATCAGTCATTACAACACCGTAATCCAGCGGAATACTCTCTCTGGCCAGTACGATAGTTGCATCTGCATCTTCCTTATTATGAAACTCCACGGCCTCATGTAGGTCAAAATCAGTTATGGCATCTCCACTAATTACAATAAATGTTTCATCCAGGAATTCATCTGCATTGTGAACACTGCCGGCTGTTCCCAGCGGTTCCTCTTCTATAAAGTATTCAAGATTTACCCCCCATTTTTCCCCATTACCAAAGTAACTTTCAATTGTCTGAGGAAGATAGAATGATGTTACTGCTATATCGATAATATCCTGTTCCTTAAGCAATTCTATAATATACTCCATTACAGGATAGTTGACAATTGGAACCATTGGTTTTGGTAAATCACAGGTCAGCGGACGCAACCTACTTCCCTGTCCCCCTGCCATTATTACTGCCTTCAAAATGATAACCCCCTGTTTTTATTAAATTCTTTTTGATTCTCTATCAAAATTGACCCAATTTTATAAAATAAGACAATTTATCAGCTTAATCCTATCATTCATTTTACTTCACTTGATGCATATCTATGATATATCTTCTCCTCATCCTGCTCATTTGTCAGGGTAAAATTCCTTCTTTCTTCCTTTTTACTATTCCAATCACTTTTCTGATAATCTTCTATAACATGTTTATATACCTCTTCAGTTTGCTTTGCTATCTCATTCCAGGTAAATTCCTTTATAACCATCTCATAACCAGTTTCAGCTATTCTGGCAGCTTTTTTCTTGTTATTTAAAAGATAAGTAATTCTATCAGCTAAATGATGAGCATCACTTGAATTAAAGAGCAGCCCGTTTTCTTCATCTTTAATGAATTCAGCAAGCCCTCCTACATTACTTACGACAACAGGGGTCTTTGTAACCATCGCTTCCAGAGCTACAATCCCAAAAGGTTCATAAAGGCTGGGAAACACTGCTACATCAGCAGTCTGATAGAGTTTATTCCTTTCTTCATCACTTATAAATCCAGTAAAGTATATCCTGTCTGCAACCCCAAGGAACTCTGCCTGCGAGCGGAGACTGTCAAGATAAGGACCCTTTCCAGCAATGATAAACTTGGTTGAAGGATTTGTACTCAATATTTGAGGTATAGATTGTATTAAAACCTGTATTCCTTTTTCCCTTACTATTCTACCTACATAAAAAACAATATCCTCATATGGACTGGCATACTTTTCTTTAAATTGAATGCTATATTCTGTACTATAATTATCCTCATTAACACCATTAGGAATAGTTACTACTTTATCTTCAGGTAATTGAAACAGATTACGGACCTCATAATTCATAAATTGACTACAAACAATTACCTTCCAGGCCTCAAAAGTTGCGTACCATTCAATGTCATTAATATATCTCTGCATATTATTGTAAATACCCTGATTTCGACCGAACTCTGTGGCATGAATCGTATAAATCAAGGGTTTAGTGAGTGAGTGCTTAAATACCTTGCTGGCCCAGAAGACAAGCCAGTCATGTCCATGTATGATATCTATATCATCTATCTCGTTGTTAAGTTGAATCGCCTTATCAATAAGCTGAAAGTTCAGGTGTAAAATATTATCAACAAAGTTATTTCCCGAAACAGAGACAGAATCAGCCCTTAATACCTTCACTCCATTTATAAACTCTGTACTTTCCAGGTCTGTGGACCCCTGTGTAATCACAAACACCTCATGACCTCTTTTTACCAGTGATTCACTCAAATCCTGCACATGTCTGGCAAGCCCACCGTGACTGACAGGTGGGTATTCCCATGTAAACATTAAAATTTTCAAAATCGTATTCCCCTTTCTTTAATTTTTTAATCAAAAAATATTTTACATAGCCTTACTTAGCTTTCTTGACATCAAAAAACATCTTAGTGCAAACACATTAAGATGAGGATTTTATGGTATATATGTATAATTTAATATTCTCAAAAAAAGTAATTTTATTCGCCCTTAAATGTGAATAAAGTCTTGTATTTACAAGCATATTAAGTAGAGGAAAATAAAATTGAAAACAGGCTTTTCAAATATAGGCGCAATAAAGAATCTTTCGCTAATATATAAAAAGGAGGTTTTATTATGACAAAGGGGTATTTAGCAATTATATTACATGCCCATTTGCCTTACGTAAGACATGAAAATACTGGAGAGCTTGCTGAAGACTGGCTTTACGAAGCAATAACAGAGACATATCTCCCGATTATTATAATAATGAATAGATTGCTTGAAAAGGGAGTAGATTTCCACTTTACCATCAACATCTCTCCTACACTCGTTTCCATGTTAATTGATGAAGAAATACAACTAAGATATCAGAGACATCTGGAAAAATTAATTGAATTAAGCGAAAAGGAATTGATAAGAACAAAAGATCAAGCAGAGTATTATAAATTAGCTAAATTGTATAATTATCTATATAAAGAAGTCCACTACTATTATATAGAGAAATACAATAAGAATATTTTATCTGCCTATAAGGAATTTCAGGAAAGAGGGAAAATTGAGGTAATTACCTCTGCCGCCACACATGGATATTTACCAATGATTCTTACAGATGAAGCTCTTAATGCACAGATCAAGATGGGTGTAAGTACCTATCAGCGTGTATTCGGGAAGAGGCCTGAGGGTATCTGGTTGCCAGAATGCGCATTCTCTCCAACAGTTGATCCTTATCTGGCTGAAAACAACATTAGATATTTTATTAGTTCCAGTCATGGTATTCTTTATGCAAAACCCAGACCACGTTATGGATTATATGCCCCAATTTATACCCCATCAGGAGTGGCAACTTTTGGTCGTGATATGGAGTCGTCAAAACAGGTGTGGAGTGCTAACGAAGGGTATCCTGGAGATTATAACTATCGAGAATTTTACCGGGATATTGGTTGGGATCTTGAATATGATTATGTAAAAGATTACCTTCCCTCTGGAATAAGAAAGCATATTGGCTTTAAGTATTTCAAAATAACCGGAAAAACCGACTGGAAAGAAATTTATAATCCTGATATAGCCCGGGAGAAGGCTTCTACACATGCATCTAACTTCATATTTAACCGTCAGCAGCAATTGAATTACTTGACACAGGTTATGGACAGAAAACCTATTATCGTCTCCCCATATGATGCTGAATTATTTGGACACTGGTGGTTTGAAGGACCCATGTGGCTGGAATTTTTATTTGAAAAAATCCACTATGACCAGAACGATATAGAAACAATTACCCTATCAGAATACCTGAAAAGACATCCAAAAAACCAGGTAGCTATGCCTGCTGAATCAAGTTGGGGATACAAGGGATATCATGAGGTCTGGGTGAATGATACCAATGACTGGATATACCGACACTTACACCAGGCTGAGCTGGAGCTCATTGAACAGGCAGATAAGTATTCATATTTAGAAAATAAAGATAATCTCTATTATCAAGCCCTTAACCAATGTTGCAGGGAATTATTATTAGCACAAAGTAGTGACTGGGCCTTTATTATGAAGGCTGATACAATGGTAGATTATGCTGTCCTGAGAACAAAAAGACATCTGCATAATTTTACAAAATTAATGGAGGGGGTTAAACGAGGGAATATAGATAAACAGGAATTAATAAGCCTGAAAGAAAACCATAATATCTTCCCTGATATAGACTTTAAATTATATAGAAGTAAAACAAATAGCAAACTGCGAAAGGGGGTTTAAAGTGGGAATTTCCTTGAATATCCTGGTCATAATACTTGCTGTCATCGCCTTTCTTATTTTATATTATAGAACTTTAGAAAAAGATCGGAAGAACCAGGATTACCAACTTCCTTTCAAAAGAGCAAGAACAGATTATGAGACTGGAGAAGAGATTGGAGTTGATAGTAAAAAAATGACAGAAAGTAATACCAGGTCAAATACACAAGATGAACCACCGATAAAGACTCTCCTGGAAACGGATGAACTAAAAGTCTCAACTTCATCTGCAGGAGATATCGATGTAGAACTGAGCAAAAAGATTAATAATAAGAATGATGTAAACAAAGAATTTTATCAGTTAAAAGAAAACTATAATCAAAATTTTGTAAGATTGTTTAACCGGGACCCCAGTTACCTTTATAGCTACTGGGAAATCTATCAGAAAGATTTTTTTGATAATACCCCCTATCTTAGAATATATAATGAGGATAAAAATAATTATAGTGATATTGAAATCAATCATAACTCAACAAACTGGTATTTAGAATCAGAACCAGATAATGAATATAGGGTTGAGATAGGTTATAAAAAAGATGGGATTTTTTATCCTCTGGTCAGTTCCGAAAGGATTCGAACACCTCTGGACCGCCCATCCAATATAATAGATGAACACTGGATGACTATTGAAGAACTTTCCCGCTATAGCTTCAGAATAGAAATGGATACAATGTCGATGATAAAAAGCATAGAAGGAAGAAAGATTCAGGAAGAAATGGAAGCAGACTCTATGGCTTTAGTTAAGAAGTAAGCAAAAACCGCCTTAAT
Organism: Halanaerobiales bacterium; assembly: GCA_046546395.1. Taxonomy (GTDB): domain Bacteria; phylum Bacillota; class Halanaerobiia; order Halanaerobiales; family DTU029; genus JBDNGI01. Next base: position 1,616 of record JBKGXW010000021.1, on the reverse strand, counting down.
AGGCGGTTTTTTGCTTTTATACCAATTTAGCTACTTAGAAACAGGATAATAACGATTAAGCCATTCAAGTTCTTTACGTTCCTCGTTCTCCTGATACCATCCCTGATCAAAGAGTTTATAAATCCTCTGGAAATACTCCTCATACATCCTACCTATACGTTCCAGTGTATAATTCTTTTCTACCCATTGACGACAATTGATAGATTTTATTTTATGAATATTTTCTACTGCCCAGCAAAATTCTTCAAATACACGACATCGGTATCCTGTAATACCATGTAGCACTGTTTCAGGAAAAGCGCCCCAGTCTGTAGTAATTACGGGTGTTCCACAAAACTGTGCTTCTACATTAACTCCGCCAAAAGGCTCCAGATAATAAGTTGGCATTAAAACAGCTTTTGCTTTTCCCAATATCTCTTTTCTTTCCTCTGGACCCACAGCTGGATGATACTTAATGTGTTTTTCTGATCCCAGATACAGGTCTTCGGCAGGATTATCCAATGATCCCTGTCCCACAATATATAATTCGTTACCGGTAGCTTTAGCAACGTCGGAGGCAACCTGTACCCCCTTCCTGGAGATAATTCTCCCAAAATAAAGCAAATAATCTTCTTTATCTTCCCGGTAGGGAAAATCATCTGGATCAAAATAATTAGGTATAACAGCATCATACCAGACCCCATTGTCATTATTAAGCAGCCCATAAATATAGTGCATCCAGGCATATGATTCAAAAATACGGTGAGCTGTAAAGACACCTGTATACCCTATTCCCGGCTCGATTGTAAGGAGTCGAGCTGCATCGGCAATTGGTTTCTGATAATTACCCATAGGGCAGAGAAGTATATCCTTCTCCTGTTTGCGCTCCATAATAGCTTTTATAGCATTTACATTAAAAGTCTGGTGTGCATAATCTTCAGGATTATGTTTGAAAAATTGCTTACTCCTATCATAATCACTATATGTCTTCTGAAGAGCCTCCTGAGTTGAAACCTGTATAAATTCATCACAGTCTACATCAGAATCCTCAACACCATAGAAATAAATCTTATGACCATATTTCTTGATCATCTGAGCGAGCTTAACAATCTTTTGAGTGTATGCACAGGCAGAATTACTTTTATTGGTCTCCAGATGTGCAAGACCCAATAAATGAAATCTTAATTTCTCCATAATATCACCTTTTTTAGTATTTATTCTGATTTTTCGAGCACTAAATTCGTTTATTTTTCATACTGTATATTATGTAATATTTTAAGGAGGTGTTAAAATTTGGATTATGAATGTAAAGAAAACATTGTTTCTTTATGCAAACTCATAAAGTGCAAAATTAAAGGTTTACCGTTAAACAAAAAGTTAAAAGAATCTATACTTGAAGATATCAAAAGAGTGTGCAAGTGTATAAACTGTAGCGATTATCAATGTGCACTCAATAATTTAGGAGTTATTCTGGATAAATTATTCGTATTCCTCTGTTCATGTGGTAAATGTGTTGAAAATATCCTCCCACTTGTTGCACTTATAAATAAGCTGCAACAGAAAATACTGGAACTACTGGGTGTATGCAACCCTCCGGTTGGAGCTACGGGTGCTACCGGAGCTACAGGACCAATGGG
>JBKGXW010000020.1:0-36290 GCA_046546395.1 Halanaerobiales bacterium | reverse complement strand
TACTTCTCGATTAGTAGATTATTGATTAACGTTGCTTGTCTTGCTTGCTGCAGTATACCGCTAAGTAGTTAATTAGGATCTGAATAAATTGATTTAAGTAATTTGGTTTTCTCCATTTCCGGGTACTTGATTAATAGAAATAGAAAAAACCTGTAATTTTATAGATATATAATAAAATTTAAAACTTCATAAAACAGGACCTTTGTGTTTGAACACAAAATTATGCCTGGAATATTAGTTTGTGAAAATAATGACAATATAGAATGGACGGGATATAATTATATCTGTAATTCCCTTTTATATGTGCTAAATATAAATCAAAAAATTTTTAGGGGAATTTGTGAAAAAAATATTTTACGGGGGGAAAATTATAATGAAACAGAGTTTATCAAGAATTACGCTAGGACTATCGATTTTACTGGTTTTTGGATTTGTTTTTTCATCATCAGTACTGGCTAGTGATTATATCCCGATTTCTGAAAGGGGATATGCTAACCCAGAGGCTCTTATTAGCTGTGAGGAACTGAATGGTCTGCTTGAGGATGATAATGTTGTTATAGTTGATACACGTGCTAAAGCTAAGTATTTACTTGGTTATATACCAGGTGCAGTTAATATTCAGAAAGGCGATATGATGGGTCCTCAGGGAATGATATTGACAAAAGAAAATTTTGAAAAACTATTCTCAGATTTTGGTATTGATAATGATGATACGATTGTAATATACGATGATAATGGCAATCTGTTTTCAGCTAGATTGTGGTGGATGGCTAAAGTCTATGGTCATGAAAATGTAAAATTGCTTGATGGTGCTATTACAAGATGGAATGCATTGGGTTATGACACCAAAAAAGTATTTGGAAGCAGTAGAGATAAGACTGACTATGTGGCAGAAGAAGCAGATAAGTCCATGATTGCAAGTGTTGAAATGGTAAAATCAGCTATCGATAGTGAAGATGAAGTTATTCTTGACTGTCGTGCTGAAGCAGAATATACTGGTGAAGAGCTCTTATCAGGCGCAGCCAGAAAAGGAAGAATACCATCTGCTGTCTGGTTAGAATGGACTAATAATTTTAATGCAGAAGATCACAGTTTTAAAACAGCAGAAGAATTAGATAATATCTATCAGGCTAAGGGTGTAACTGTTGATAAAGCGATTTATCCACACTGCCAATCAGCCGTAAGATCAGCTAATACATTTTTTGTATTGACAGAATTACTGGGCTATGAAGATGTAGCAAATTATGATGGTTCCTGGATTGAGTGGAGTAATAATGAGGCACTGCCTGTAGAAGCAGGAGAGTAGTATAAATTATTAATCAGATAACTGCTTAAACGCTATTTGAGTAATTTGATGATATATAAGTAGCTTGATAGTTGCTATTATTGATGAAAATAATAAAGCTGAAGGAAAATCATGGGAGAGGTAAACCTCTCCCATTTGATGATATAAAAGGATATAATGGATTTATATAGAATTATAAAGTATAAGACAAATTCTTTACAAACAGGGGTGATAGAGTGCTTGATGTAATTCTGGATTGTGATAATACTATGGGATTAGAAGAAAAGGATGTTGACGATGGGCTTGTCCTGATTTATTTGCTGGGTAGAGAAGATATAAATATCAAGGGGGTTACTACAGTCTTTGGGAATGGCAGTCAGAATGAAGTCTATGAAGAAACCAGTAAACTTATAGAAACCTTAAAGGGTGATTTGAGTATATATAGAGGTGCGGAAACTGCAGGTAACAATCTTGTTGATAATAACAATCAGGGAGCCAGTTATCTCGTCGAGGAAAGCAGCAGGAATAAGGTGACATTACTGGCTATTGGACCTTTAACTAATTTAAAACAGGCATTTTATAAGGATTCATCTTTTTTTGACAATATAGATGAAATAGTGTTGATGGGTGGTGTTACTGAACCCCTTATACTGGGTGGAAAACAGCTGGATGAACTTAATTTCTCTGAAGACCCGGCTGCTGCTGGGCTTGTATTAAATGCCCCAGTACCGGTAACTGTTATGACCGGTAATTTATGCCTGCAGCTTTTTTTTGGAGAAAGTGAATTGGAAATTCTAAAATCAACTTCTATACCCATTTATAATTATATTTATAAACAGATTGTGGACTGGTTTTTCTATTCAGAAAAGCTGGTAGGCAAAAAGGGATTTTATATGTGGGACCTTGCTGCAGCTCTATACTTGACCCACAAAGGGCATTTCGATGATAATTATGTAAAAATCACCTCAAATATAGAGAAACTGAAAAAGGGGTATATTGAGTTTGAAGGTGTTCATAATGAGGAAATAAATCTCAGGCAGGAGGGAATTGTAAATCTACCTACCCGGATAAGTGAAGTGAATCTCCTGAAGAAAGAGATTTTCAAGAGCTGGGCACAGGTTAGCATGGAGGAGTTCTAATGATTAATTATTATAAAAGGGTGCTTAAACTACAAAAAGAATTCCAGGAAATATTAGTGAAGGACGGCGGATTGAGAACTTTTTGTGATAGATTGAGAGAAGAAATAGACAATAGGGTTTTAATATTAAATAGTTTTCATGATGATCTAATCTATGGAGATAGAGAAATCAAACAGAATCACTCCTTGCTGGAGGCTATTTTTACAGGAGAGGTTGAAAAACTTGATCAGGAAATAGTTGAAGATGGAATAGTATTTAAACGCTATATATATAAGAATAAAGATAATAAAATAAAGATTGTTGAGATGGAGATGAAAAGTGATGAAGAAAGATATGGGTATATGGTTATTATCGAGGAAAGTCCCCTTAAGGAAGAAGACTATCCAGCAATAATTCAGGCTGCCTATGCCCTATCTGTAAAAATTCACCAGAACCATCTGGTTCAGAAACTCGTACAGAAATCCAGTAATGACCTTATTGACAGTTTGCTAAATGGTACCTGCCTCAGTAAAGAGGAGATTGTTCAAAAGGGAGAACTTGCCGGCTGGGATCTCAATATATCATATCAACTTTTTGTCTTTCGCTACCGAAAACTGAAAGGGAATAAAGTGCAGGAAAATTATGAAATAGAGGAAGAAATCATCCGTAATATTCACAGGATTATCAAGACCAATATATCTCGTAAGTATATCATATTTTCCTATCAGGGCCAAATACTCTTATTGATAAATTATAAAGAGAATATTCAGGATATCAAGCAGGATATAAATCTTATTTTTGAAAAATTATTGGTGTCATGTAAGGATGTGGAGATAAATGTTGCAGCAGGAACTTTTTTAAAGAGCTGCTGTTGTAAAATAAACAATAGTTATAGAGAGGCATTAAACATACATGATTTTCTGGAAGCTTCAGGACAGTGGAACAAGATATTATTTTATGATGACCTGGGTATTCTCAGTATTCTCTGGAAAGTTGAACTGGCCTCTTTAAAAAGGTATGTTGATGAATTTATACAGCCACTAATAATCTATGACCAGGAGAATAATACTGACTGGCTGCAGACTCTGGGGATCTATCTTGAAACAGGAGGCAGTATTCAGACTGCTGCTAAAAAACTTCATATTCATCCCAATTCTGTAAGCTATCGAATCAATAGAATAGGTGAAATACTTGAGATGGATCTGCATAATTTCGACAATAGGCTTAATTTATCAACTGCTTATAAGATATATACCTATATACTAAAGCAGGGGGGTGTTGCTAATGGAGATGGAGAGGCTAAGTAAAAGTAAGATTTCACTCAAGAAGAGACATATCTGGCAGCCTGCCATGGCATTATTTGTGTTTGTGATTACAATCCCTGTTTATGTTTTTCTTCCCTATCAGTTAGCCCTGGCCTGGGTATTTGGAATTTCTGCAGGGTTTATTATGCAGCGGTCCCGTATCTGTTTTACTGCTGCCTGGAGAGAACCCTTTCTTTTTGGGATGACTGATTTAAGTAAAGCTATTATACTTTCCTTAATGATAAGTTCTATAGGATTTGCTGTTATCCAGTATAGTGCCTATTTATCAGGTGCTGAGATTCCAGGTAAATTTGTAACTCTTGGCTTGCATATACCTATTGGTGCTTTTGTTTTCGGTCTGGGTGCCTCTTTTAGCGGCAGCTGTGCTTCTGGTACACTGGTAAGATTAGGTGAAGGTATGCAGTTGCAGTGGTTTGTCCTGGCCGGGTTCATTATTGGTTCGGTTCATGGGGGTAAAGATGTCGGCTGGTGGTATCAATTAGCCTCTGGAAAGGCAATACATCTACCGTCATCAATTGGATGGATCCCCGGTTTGATTTTACATTTTCTATTATTGATATTTTTTTATATCTTGATTTCATGGCGAGGTAAGATTATTTTTCAGGAGGATGAGGAATAGATGAACAAATTAGATTGTATAGGTGAACCATGTCCTTTACCATTGTTAAAGGTGGAAAAATATATGAAAAAATTAAGAAAAGGTGATTCAATAACAGTTGATATAGATCATACCTGTGCTATGACCAATATCCCGGAATGGGCCAGAAAAAAAGGATATCAGGTGGAGACAAAAGAGGTGAGTTTTGGTGAATGGCAGATTACCATTCAGAAAACTAAATGATTTTCTTTTGAAAAAAGGACTTCGAGAGCCCTGGTCTTATAAAAAGGGTGCTATTTTACTGGCTATAATTAATATTATATATTTTTATTTATCAGGTAAAATCTGGTCTGTATCGGTAAATTTCACTAGATGGGGCAGTTGGTTCTTATCCTTTCTTGGTATCAATACTACCACCTGGGAGGTATGGAATTATCATAATGGCTATTTTCAACCCTGGAAAAGCCGTCTGACCTGGATTAATCTGGGGATAATTTTAGGTGCCTTTATTTCCGTTTCGCTGGCTTCACAATTTAAATGGAGAAAGATTAAGAGTAAAAAGCAGATTTTATTGGGGCTGCTCGGCGGTTATTTGATGGGTTATGGGGCCCGGGTTGCTGTAGGGTGCAATATTGGAGGCTTATACAGTGCAATTTCATCACTTTCATTAAACGGCTGGCTCTACCTGCCCTTCATTATACTGGGTATCTATCTGGGCAGTAAATATATTCTACGCTATTTTTATTAGCATATGGCTATATCATATAAGTTTTAGACAAATAATGACAAACCCCTCCTTTTGTGTTTGACCACAAATAGTAATTTGATAATTTGGTTTGTGAAAATAATGACAATATCATATAGGAAAGATATAATTAAATTAAGTGTTTTTTTGAATTAATTTGTGAATAATTTATCTAATTTCTTATATCTGGAAGGAGGAGAAGGATTTGTTGTCAACTGAATTATTGCAGAAGATGGACCAGGTAATTGATGAATGTATGGGTGATGCACCCCCATATTGTAAGGCAACTTGCCCTCTGCATATCGATGCTAAGGGCTATGTTAATTTGATACAGGAGGGTAAATATCAGGAAGCCCTTGATCTAATCAGGGAATATACTCCATTTGCTGGTATTTTGGGTAGGGTCTGTGCTCATCCCTGTGAAGAACAGTGTAAAAGACAGGAGAAAGATGATGCCCTTTCTGTTAAGAATTTAAAACGATTTGCTGCTGATAATGGAGATAAGGGAGACTGGCTTCCTGAAATGAAAGCAAAGAGTGGGAAAAAGGTAGCGGTGGTTGGTGCTGGGCCAGCCGGAGCTCAGGCGGCTTTTGAGCTGAGGAAAGAGGGACATGATGTTGTGATTTTTGAAGCATTACCTGTAGTTGGTGGAATGCTGCGGGTAGGTATTCCAGAATACCGCTTACCAGAAAAGGTTATAGAATATGAATACAGTATCCTGGAAAAGATGGGTGTAGAGATAAAACTAAATACCAGGATTGGAGAAGACTTTTCTTTTAATCAAATTAAAGGAGATTTTGATGCAGTCTTTATGGCTATTGGTGCCCATAAAAGCATAATGATTCCCCTGGAAGGTAAAGAATTGGAGGGAATTATACCTGGCGCGGATTTTCTGAGAGAGGTAAGTCTAAATGGTGATTACAAACTTGGTAAAAAAGTAGCTGTTATTGGCGGTGGTAATGTTGCCATGGATGTAGCTCGTTCCGCCTGGAGGGTAGGGGCAGAAGAGATAGAATTATTCTGTCTGGAATCCAGGGAGGAGATGCCTGCTCATTCATGGGAGATTGAAGATGCGGAAGAAGAAGGGATTAAGGTCAATTGTGGTTGGGGTCCATTAAGATATACAGGGGATGGGAATAAAGTTAATGGTCTTGTGCTGAAAAAATGTATTCAGGTATTTGATGAAGAAGGGAATTTCAATCCCCAGTATGATGAAGAAACTACCAGAAATCTTGAGGTAGATAATGTAATTATGGCTATAGGTCAGAGTACGGATGCCAGTTTTCTGGAAGGTATTGATTCACTTGAATTACAGCGGGGCAAGGTAGTGGTAGATCCCCTTACTCTACAGACTGCTGACGAAAAGGTTTTTGCCGGTGGTGATGGTGCAGGTAGACCGTTACTGGCTATTGAGGCGATGGCCCATGGACATAAAGCAGCCATATCCATAAATAGATATCTGACTGGTCAGGATTTAAGAATAGACAGAGATAATGAGGGTAGTTTTGAAACCTGGTTGGAAACTGAGATAGAGAAAGATGAACCAGGTCGGCAGAGAATCAAGATGAGGATGATACCTGTTTCGGAGAGGATGGGCAATTTCAGAGAAGTTGAACTGGGTTATTCTGAAGATGAAGCAGGGGAAGAATCAGAAAGATGTCTGCAGTGTGAATGTATGTTGTGTGTTAAAGAATGTTTATTCCTGGATGAGGTCTGTCAAAATCCCAAAGAATTATTTGAAAAATTCAAAGCAGACCCTGAGAGCGATATAAAGATGCCCTATTATTGTAATCTTTGTAACTTATGTACGGTACACTGCCCGCAGGATTTTAAACTGGCTGAAATATTCCTGGATATTAGAAAAGAATTGAATCAGGCAGGTAAGGGACCCTTAAAAGAACATAATCCAGTTACAAAGTTCCACCAACCACTGGGGGTATCCAATTTGTTTACAACTACTGTTGCTGACAAAAAGGCTGGTTTTACAGAAAGGGTATTCTTTCCTGGATGTAGTTTTTCTTCTTATCATCCTGAAGTAGTACTTAATACCTTTAAATATTTACAGGAGAAATTACCGGGGACAGGATTTGTGCTACGGTGTTGTGCTGCTCCGACTGAGGCACTGGGTCAGGAGGAAAAATTCCAGGAGATGTTTGCTGAGCTAATTGATGAGGTAAAAAGCCTGGGGGCAACTGAGATAATTACAGCCTGTCCGGACTGTACACATAATATTGAACACCATGCACCTGAAGGAATAAAGGTTACCCCTGTTTATGATTTGCTGGCGGAAATCGGTATTCCAGAGGAGAAGAAGGGTGTAGCGCAGGGTAAAACAATATCAATCCATGATTCCTGTACTGCCCGGGAATATCCCAATATTCATGATAGTGTAAGGGAACTGGCGGCAGAACTCGGTCTGGAAATACAGGAACTTGATTATATCAGAGAAAATACACGCTGCTGTGGTTTTGGTGGAATGGTTGTTCCAGCAAATCCAGAACTGGCGACAGAAGTAATGGCCAGAAGGGCTGCAGAAACTGATAAAGATGTTTTAACATATTGTGCTGCCTGTCGGGAGTCGATGATGAGGGTTGATAAGGATGCCTATCATATCCTGGAACTTATCTTTGCTGACTGGAAAGAGCAGGCCAATCCGCTTGACAATCCATTGAAACAGTGGATGAACCGCTGGAAAACAAAAAGTCGGGCAAATAAAGTATAGGTTCTGATGGAGGCTCATGAATATTAATAACTGCTGATTATATACTGTACTGGTTGAGAGTTAAGATAGACTTTTAGTAATACTCAAATTAATTAGTTTAGGGGGAAATAAGAATGGATGAAAAAAAGAAAAAGGGTAATTGGATGAAGATTGCTATTTTTGTGGCGATAATTCTGGGTGTATTTTTACTGGTGAGGCAGTTGGGTTATATGGAGTATTTAAAAAGCCCACAGCTTCTTAAGGAAGCTATCGATGGGCTGGGCTTCTGGGGTCCTTTTGTATTTATGCTGCTCTGGATTGTATCAGCAGTTTTTCTGCTGCCGGGTGCAGCACTTGGGATAGTTGGTGGCATTCTTTTTGGTCCCTGGCTGGGTACACTCTATACAGCAATAGGGGCTACTCTGGGAGCAGTTGCAGCCTTTGTTGCTGGAAAATATGTTGCCCGTGATATGGTAAAGGGTATGGTGGCCAGCAACCCAAGATTATTAAAAATTGATGAAGGTGTCAAAAAAGAGGGTTGGCGCTTTGTAATGCTGACTCGTCTGGTACCTGTTTTTCCCTATAATATTCAGAATTATGTCTATGCCCTGACAGCAATTAAATTACCTGTCTATGCCCTGACAACATTTGCCTTTATGTTACCAGGATGCCTGGCATTTTCCTTTGCAGGTGGAGCAGTTTCTACCGGGGGAAGTCCAGTCAAGATTATAGCTTATCTGGGAGTTGCAGGGGTTGCTTTATTTGGTATATCATATATACCCAAATGGTTAAAGAAGAAAAGAGGCGGAGAGATAATTGAGGATGTGTAAAAGATGGAGGTAATTATGGTATTTGTATCTGCAAAACGGAGATATTCCTTTGTGTTATTCTCTGTTTTAATCTCGCTGTTATTTTTAAGTTCTATGACCCTGGCTGCGGGAGAAGAATTACTTGAAAAAGACTGGCAGGAGATTGTTTCCCTTGCCGATGGGAGCAGAGTTAATTTCTATATGTGGGGTGGAGACCGGGAGATAAACAACTGGGTAGATACATTTGTTGCTGATAGCTTAGAGGAATTGTATAATATTAATCTAAACAGGGTTCCCATGGGCCCAGACGATTATTTGAATAAGCTGCTGGCCGAAAAACAAATTAATCGGAAGAAAGGTAGTATTGATTTACTCTGGATTAATGGAGAGAACTTTAAAACCGCCAGAGAACATGATTTACTATTTGGTCCTTTTGCAGATGTTTTACCAAACTTCAACAAATATATTGATAAGACTTCAGTGGAGACTACTACAGATTTTGGTTTTCCCACAGAGGGCTATGAGGTTCCCTATGGAAAGGCTCAGTTTGTATTTATTTATAATACAGAAAAGATTGATAAGCCGCCACTGAATTTTAGTGAACTGGCTGAATGGGTTAAAGAAAACCCCGGGAAATTTACTTATCCAGCTTTGCCCGATTTTACAGGGAGTGCCTTTGTACGCCATGTAATATATGAACTAACCGGGGGATATGAGCAGTTTTTTGATATTGAAGAAGTAGAACTTGCTGAAAGAATCAAACCGGCCCTTAATTATCTGGCTGAGATCGAGCCTTATTTGTGGCGGGAGGGCGATTCTTACCCGGCAACAATTGCTCAACTGGATAATATGTTTGCAGATGGTGAAGTATGGATGTCCATGGCTTATCATCCCAGTAAGGCATCAGGTGAAATTAAAAAGGGTAACTTCCCGAATTCAACCAGAACCTTTGTACTGGAAGATGGAACAATTTCCAATACACATTTCCTGGCAATACCCTTTAATGCTTCTAATAAGGCAGGTGCGCTGGTAACAGCAGACTTTCTGGAAAGTTTTGAAGCTCAATTGTCAAAGATGAATCCGGCTCTTTGGGGAGATACACCTGTTTTCAGTTTTGATAGGCTAACAGAAGAAGAAAGGGAAGCAGTTGAGGCAATCGACCTGGGTATAGCTACTCTTTCGCAGGAGAAATTACAGGAACACCGGGTACCTGAGATTCCTGCTCATTTAGTTCCATTGATTGAAGAAGAATGGAAGAGGGTTGTAGGTCAATAGGGGGCAGTACTTGAATGAAATATTTCAAAAAATATTATAATAAACTAAAACCATATATATTACTATTACCAGCATTAACTGTCCTGCTTGGTTTATTTATGGGGGGAGTAATGATGGCTCTATCGCAGAGCCTGGGTTATTTTCCCCTTCTGGGTTTAAAGGAGATTACACTCAAATACTATCATCAGATCTGGACCAGCAAAGAATTTTTAGATGCCCTGTCATTTAGTCTATATATCTCTCTGACATCATCTGTTCTTGCAGTTGTAATAGGTGTTTTCCTGGCCTATCAGTTAGTCAGGCTGCCAGTAAAACATCGTTTAGTCCAACTGGCCTATAAAATCCCTATTATAGTACCCCATATGGTGGCTTCATTAATGGTCTTTGTTATTTTCACCCAGAGTGGATTGATGGCCCGTATATTATACCAACTTGGATTTATTGCAGGGATGGAAGATTTTCCGCGGCTTATTTTTGATAGAAACGGTATTGGAGTCATCCTGGTATATATCTGGAAGGAAATCCCTTTTATTGCTCTTATGACTTATTCGGTATTAAAACATGTTAATGGTCTGTGGGAAGATGTTGCCTATAATCTTGGTGCCAGTAAAAGACAGGTTTTCTGGCATATTTACCTCCCTCTGGCAGCACCGAGTATTGGCTCTGCTTTTATAATTATATTTGCTTTTTCATTAGGTGCCTTTGAAATACCCTTCCTGCTTGGGCCCACCTATCCACAGACACTGCCTGTTATGGCATATCAAAAATATGTAAGTCTTGATTTATTACAGCGGCCCTATGCAATGGTTATTACCATGACCCTGGCAATTATATCATTTATTTTAATTTATCTTTATAACAGATTAATGAAGTGGGTTTTTGATTATGAGACATAGTAGTTTTAGTACACTCTTGATATCAGCTTTACATTATATTGAAATAAATTCTTTTATCTCAATTAATATGGTGGAGAATTAAAATAAGATTGTATAAATGAGGGATTTATATGCAGACAGAGAAGATATTACGGATATCAATAGTATATGCAGTAGTACTGATACTTGTTTTGCCACTGCTGGTAATTTTAGTATGGGCCTTCAGCCAGGGATGGGCCTGGCCTTCATTATTACCGGGAAAATTCAGTCTTGAAGGCTGGTCTTATTTTTTCAATCCCCGTAATGGTGCTCTCGATGCACTGGCCTTGAGTTTTTTTATTGGGATTGGAGTTACCATCCTGGCTTTATTAATTAGTATTCCAGCAGGAAAAGCATTAGGCTTATATCAATTTAAAGGAAAGAGATTGATTAATTTACTGGTTTTATCTCCTATAATAGTACCGCCTCTGGCAGCAGCTATGGGTATGCATATTAATTTTATACGATATGGTCTGGCTGATACAGTTGCTGGAGTAATAATGGTACACTTAATACCAACTATTCCCTATTCAATTCGCATCCTGACAAATATTTTTTCGGCTATTGGTGATAAATTTGAAGAGCAGGCACGGGTTCTGGGAGCCAGGTCCTGGCAGAGATTTTTTTATATCACTTTACCGATGATCTGTCCTGGAATTCTATCTGCAGCGGTTTTGGTTTTTATAATCTCTTTTAGTCAATATTTTTTAACCTTTCTAATAGGGGGGGGGAGTGTAATAACCTTTCCTATGGTGTTTTTTCCTCTTGTTAAGAGTGGAGACCGGATGTTAGCATCTGTCTATAGTATCGCTTTTATTATGGGGGGATTAATTTTTACATTTCTAATAGAACGTTTATTTAGAAATGAAAAGCTAATGAAAGATCATTTTTATTTATAAATCCATAAATAGTATTCAGGTAATTTCCAAAAAATATGTAAGGGGTATAAGCATGTATGATATTGAACTGAAAAATATAAATAAGGCATATGCTGATGAGAAAATAATTAATAATCTGGATCTAAGAATAAATTCAGGTGAGCTGATAGCCCTTCTAGGACCCTCCGGTTGTGGGAAAACTACTATCTTGAAAATACTGGCCGGTATATTAGAGGCTGATAGTGGTGATATATACTTTGATAAACAATCGGTAACTGACATCCCGGCAGAAAAAAGGAAAGCTGTTATGGTTTTTCAAGACTATTTGCTCTTTCCTCACCTCAATGTTGAAGAAAATATTGCCTTTGGTTTAAAGATGAGGGGTGTTAGCAAGAAAGAAAGACAGGAGAAAGTCCGAGCATTACTGGATTTAGTCGGTATGAGTGGTTATCAAAATTATTATACGCGGGAGCTTTCCGGCGGACAGCGTCAGCGTGTTGCTCTTGCTAGAGCACTGGCTGTTGATCCAGAGGTTTTATTACTGGATGAGCCCCTGTCAAACCTTGATACTAATCTAAGGGTTGAGATGAGGGAATTAATACGGAAATTACACAGGGAAAAAAATATGACTACTATTTTTGTTACCCATGACCGTGAAGAGGCAATGTTGATTGCAGATAAAGTTGCCCTTTTGCGAAAGGGTGAGGTTGAACAATATGGCACTCCAGAGGAGTTGTATAGGTATCCGGTAAGTAAATATACAGCTGATTTTTTTGGGGAGGCCAATTATATAAATGGTATTATAAAAGATAATTCCTTTTTTTATGAGGATTATACAGATAAAAGTAAAAAGGCCTTACTTCTGATCAGCTCATTTCCAGATTTGTTAAAAAGGAAATTAGATGGTATTAAGACAGAAAAAGTACAGTTAATGGTCAGGCCGGAGTATGTTAAGATTTGTGATTGCAATTCTGAAAAAAACGATAGGAATTATTTTGAGGCCGAAATAATTGACAGGAGATTTGCCGGTGAAAGGGTTTTTTACAGAATAAAGATAGACGGTCTGCTATTAAAGGTTATTACCCTGCCTCAGTATTCTTTTGATATCAATCAATGTATTCAGGTTGCAATTGAAGAGGAGAATATATGGGTGCTGGAGGATTAGTTTGTATTGAGTTTAGCGAAAGGAAAGATACTTAGTTTGAAAGAAAAATTTTGTATATTTTTGTACCTTTAGCACAGTGAAAGGAATGATACTTAATATGAGTAATATGCTGTCAATTATCATCCCTACATTTAATGAAGAGGCAAATATAGCTGATATACTGACTCATATAAAAGAGCTCCCCGGAAATAAGGAAATTATCCTGGTTGATGGTGGGAGTGAAGATAGAACCGTGGAAAAAGCAACAGGCCTTTTCGATAGATTAGTTATAAGTAAAAAGGGTCGTGGTAAGCAATTAAATGCCGGTGCTGCTGAAGCCAGGGGTGATATATATCTCTTTCTACACAGTGATTCTAGACTTGACAGGAATGCACTACTGGCTATTGAAAAAGCCCTTCAGGACCCTGCTGTTGCAGGCGGGTGTTTTCAACTGAAGATAGATGATGATAGTTATTTATTACGATTTATTTCCTATACATCAAATCTAAGGGCTAAATTCTTAAAGATTATCTTTGGTGATCAGGGTATTTTTGTTAGGGGAGATATATTTCAGCGAATTGGTGGATATCCAGAGATAGATCTGATGGAAGACTGGGAATTTTCACGCATCTTATCTTCTGTCGGTAAACTGGCATTTCTTGAAGAAAGAATATATACATCAGCCCGGCGTTTTAAAAAATATGGTATTCTGAGAACTATATTATTAATGCAGAAAATAAAATTACTATACTTAATGGGAGTTGCCCCTACCAGACTTAATGATATATATAGAAAATCCAGTTAAGATATTTTTTTGTGGTTGATATATAATCTATAAAAATTGCTAGCTAAATATATATAAATATCAGCTTATATAAGGAGCTAAACAACAATTTAAAGATATCCTGAGGAGGTTAGTTATGTCCACAGCGATTGTAGTAATGAGCAGGGCCCCTATTCCCGGTAAAACCAAGACACGACTTATGACACATCTGTCTGAAGAGGAAGCGGCTGAGCTTCATAAATCATTTCTGAGAGATATTAGTAAGCTGCTATCAAGTCTGTCAAATTTTAATGATATTAAGCTTTATCTCTCATATACCCCACCAGTATATAGACATTTATTTGATGGTCTTATAGGAGAGGATTTTAATTTTATTGTGCAGCAGGGTAGGGATCTGGGAGAAAAAATGTATAATTCGTTGCAACAGGTTAGAGCCGATAATGAAAAACAGATAATAATCGGTAGTGATCTGCCTTTCCTCCAGCCCGAAATATTTATCAAGGCGATAGAGGAACTGGAAAGGAATGATATTGTTTTTGGTCCAACACCTGATGGTGGTTATTACCTACTGGGTGTGAAAGAAAGCCACCCCTATCTTTTTGAGAGAGACTGTTGGGGTGGGAGTGAGGTTCTGAAAAAAACCATTGCGGAAATTGATGATCGTGCTAGGTATAAGTACAGCCTAATAAAAGAATGTAGAGATGTTGATACATTTGAGGATTTACAGAATTTATCTAAAGAATTGCAGAATCCTGGAAACTGGTCTTATTACCCACACTATACTGCCAGATATATTAACTTTCTACAAAGTAAGAGGGGTGATTTCGATGGAGAAAACTGGACTTG
Source organism: Halanaerobiales bacterium (assembly GCA_046546395.1). Lineage (GTDB taxonomy): Bacteria > Bacillota > Halanaerobiia > Halanaerobiales > DTU029 > JBDNGI01. The sequence goes on along the minus strand of JBKGXW010000020.1, from coordinate 21,868 downwards.
AGCAAAACGAACTGGATGGGCTTGTAAAAAAGTATGTAAGGGAAATTGATTTTCCTTATTTATCTGGAATAGATTCTAATATAAAAATTAGTTTTCTTGCTCAGGGTGAATATAACATAAATTACTTGCTGGAAATGGCCAATGCAAAATTCGTTTTGAGGCTTAATACAGGTAGTCAGATGGACCTTGAAAATCAGATTAGCTATGAATACAGAGCCCTGGAGTATCTGGAAGATTCCAGTGTAACACCTGTACCTTTTTATCTTGATGATTCCCGTAATCATATACCCTTTGGAGTTTTAGTGATGTCCTATCTCTCTGGAAGGAGTCTGGAATACAAGAAAGATTTGCTGAAGGCAGCCAGAACTCTGGCAGTAGTTCATAATGTAGAGATTACTGATAATACAGATTTGATCAGAGTCGAAAACCCCCTTGCAGCTATCTGGCAGGAGTGTAACAAATTGATAGAGGTATATCTCAAATCACCTCTGGCTACAGATGTTTTAAAGGATAGATTAAAATATATAAGAGAGAAGATGTTTGGTTTACAGAAAAAAGAAAAGGGTATTCTCGACTTACTGCCTTTATCTATAGTAAATACTGAGGTGAATTCAGGTAATTTTATAGTAAATGAGAAGGAAAATATAACATATCTGGTCGACTGGGAAAAACCACTTATTACTACTCCTATACAGGATTTAAGTCACTTTATGGTTCCCACTACAACACTATGGAAGACAGAGTACTGTTTTTCTGAATCAGACAGGGAGAATTTTATCAGAACTTATTTGCAGGAAAGAAAACTGGCCAGTGGTTATGGTGGTAAGGGATTATATGATAAGTTGTTTGAGGCCCTGGAAGTCTTTAATAAGTTTTCTATTATGAGGGGATTATCATGGTCTGCTATGGCCTGGGTTGAATATCAGAGTCCTGATAGAATGCTAAAAAATGAAGATACCTTTAAAAAGATAGAATCATATCTTGAACCTGGATTCATTGATAATTTATATCCTGATATTTAGTCAAAACCGAAATGTTTTCACGGTATAGGTAATGATTATGACTGGTGAAGGTAGTAGTATGCACAAAAGCTAATTGTTTTCTGTACTTTACCAAATTATACCAAAATATAAGTTAAAAAGTATGTATTCAGATAGGGGAGAAATGAAAATGAATAAGATACCGGATACAGTAATCGAGCGTATGGTTGAGTATTACTGTTTAATTAAGAGAATTCACGATGGAAGTCTGGATAAGGTTATCTCTTCCGAAGAACTTGCTAGTAAGACGGGAGTCTCGGCAGTCACTATTAGAAAAGACCTCTCTTATTTTGGTAAATTCGGCTGTAAAGGAGTTGGGTATAATATAGCTGAGTTAAAAAAACAGTTGAAAAAAAGCTTATATATTGGAAATAACAGAAGAAATATGATAATTATAGGCGCCGGGAATATCGGTATGGCCCTGGCTAATTATTCTGGTTTTTTAGATATGGGTATAAATATTGCTGCTATACTGGATTGCGATCTCTGTAAGATTGGTAATATGATAGGTGAATATGAGATTGAAAGTACAAAAGACCTCAGAGAAATAATTGTTAAAAGGGATATAGAACTGGCAGTATTAGCTGTACCTGCTGGCCAGGCAGAGGAGCTGGCAAAGAAATGCACAACAGCTGGTGTGAAGGCCATCTGGAATTTTGCACCTGTTCCATTATTTTTAGAGGGCGTTATAGTCAGGAATGTAGATCTGGATAATTGTATTATCTGCCTGAATTATTATTTGACAAAAAATATTGTTAACTATCGGGAGGAATGTTTTTAAAGAAATATTAAATATGGACAAATACATTCTTTATGCAGAAAATATCAATGAGGATGAGGGCCATTAATCGGACAGAATGTAGTTTCTATAGACATTAAAGACATAGACTAGCATATATATGTATATATATTAAGATACAGGGATAACTTCTATTGCTTTAGTAATAGGAGTTTTTTTAATTCTGAAATAACTTAATTTTAGAAATCTTTTATTCTTGTAATCTTTTAGTCATTGCACTCATAATATAGTTGATGTATCCATATTTAGTCTTGGTTCATTTATTTGAAGCAATGACAAAAATCAGATTACCCTGCATATGCTGAAAATCATAGAGCAGGGAGGAAAAATAAGACCAGGATATGTTAAAAATCATAATAATCAGGAGGGAATATAAGTGAAGAAAAAAGATGTAATTGCTATTCTTTTGGCAGGGGGACAGGGCAGTAGGTTAGATCCGTTAACAAGGAACATTGCAAAACCAGCTTTATCATTTGGTGCCGGGTATAAAATCATAGACTTTACATTAAGTAATTGTGCCAACTCAGGTATTGATACAATAGGGGTTCTTGTTCAATATAAACCACTGGAATTAAATTCTTATTTAAGCATGGGAAGAGCATGGAATCTGGACAGAATAAATGGAGGGATTACAATTCTACCTCCATATCGTATGAGTAGTGATATGGTATGGTACAGGGGAACTGCCAATGCAGTATATCATAATTATGAGTTTATCGAACAGCATAATCCTGATAATGTGCTGATACTTTCTGGTGACCATGTTTATAAAATGAATTATTTTGAAATGTTGGAATATCATAAAGAAAAAGATGCTGATATAACAGTAGGGGTTGTTCCTGTTCCTTTAAAAGAAGCAAGTCGTTTTGGAATATTAGATACAGATAGGGACATGAAAATCACCGGATTTCAGGAAAAACCAGAAAAACCTAAAGGTAGAATGGCTTCTATGGGTATATATATATATAAATGGGAGCAATTAAAAGAGTACCTTTCAAATGATGAAGATTATAATGATTTTGGTAAACATATTATTCCCAGAATGATTGATGATAAAAAAGAGGTTTATGCTTATCAATTTAACGGTTACTGGAGAGATATCGGGACTATTGATAGTTACTGGGAGGCGAATATGGATTTGCTGAAAAAAAGCGGAAGAGGCTTGTTGCGTGATAAAGAATGGCCTATATATTCAGTAAATACAACTGTAAATCCTCAGTATTTATCAAAAGATGCCGTAATTAATAATAGTATTATTGCCAATGGAGCCATGATTCATGGAAAAGTAGTGAATTCTATAATATCAAAAGATACATATATTGGTCCTGGTTCGTTTGTCAAGGATTCAGTTATATTACCTGGAGTAGAGATAACGGAAAATGTACATGTAGAAAAAGCGATTGTAGGCAGCAGAACTGTAATTGACGATAATGTAAAAATAGGAATCAGCCAGACCAAAAGGCGAAGTAGAGAAATTACTGTTATTGCTGATAACTGTGATATTGTTGAAGGGTCAATCATTACAGATGGTATGATTATTAATCGTGAAGATAATTTATATACTGGTGATGAATTATCATATGCATAGCGACCCCGGCATATACAGTAGCTTATATACAGCAGACAGGCTTAATATTCTTTCCTGTATGTCTGCTTAGGTGCGTAGTGACGGTTGCAACCTCGCAAGTTTCTGTAAGGAATCCTCCTTCCTGAGGTATGAATGGGAGTGGAGGATGTCAATGTTGGCTTGACGAAAATGAATATTTAAGATATAATATAATAGTAATGATTATTATTAAAAAGTTATACATAAATGTGTTTCCAATAGTTAAATTTCTTAAAACAGATTTCAGGATTGATATTAAGTAAAATTTTCTATAAACTTATTTCAGTTTGAATATAGGATAGAAGCAGGGAGGGAGTATTTCAAAATTCTTCCTGTATTCTTCAATATATAAAAAAAGGAGGTTGTTTTGATGGATATATTTGATTTTGCAATAAATTTTGAAAGGGAGAATAAGGTTTATTATCTGGAAAGAAGCAAAAATACAGATAACAAATATCTGAAAACTTTATTTGAAAAACTGGCTGCCGAGGAGAAAAGGCATGAAGAAATAGTTAAGGAATTGAAGGCTGAGAAAGAAGTTGAGTCTGTTGAGTCAGATATTATAGCTTCTGCAAAAGAGACTTTTCAAAATATGGCTGAAGATTTACCTGAGACTGATTTGCCTACTGAAGAAATTCATATCTACAAACAGGCTGTAGAACTGGAAAAAAAGAGTAAAGATTTTTATCTTTCAAAGGCAGAAGAAACCGATTTGAAACATGTAAAGAAGGCGTTTGAAAAACTGGCCAGAGAAGAGGCCAAACATCAGACTATCATGGAAAATATATCAGAAATGGTGGACAGGCCCAATACCTGGTTGGATGATGCCGAATGGTATCATATGGAAGAATATTAATTAATTAAATTGTAAAGTGCGTTCTCAGTTTAATCGGTCTTTTTAAATTTAGCCGGCTGTTAAGCAGTCGGTTAAATTATTGTATTGGTATAAATATTTTTGTTTTTATATAGAAAGGTATATCTGCTGTGAAAAGAAGAATTATATTTCTATTAAGATTATAGAGACATCTATTAATCTATGCAGGTTTTTTATAATTTTCGGGGAATATATAATAGATGAAGGAGTGATTGAATTTGAGTGATAAATTGTTTTTACTGGACGGTCATAGTCTGGCTCACAGGGCATTTTATGCTTTGCCACTTCTACAGAATGATGATGGTGAATATACAAATGCTGTTTTTGGTTTTGCCAGAATGTTATTTAGATTGATTGATGATGAGAATCCGGATTATTTAATTGTTGCTTTTGATAAAAAGGGTCCAACTTTCAGGCATGAAGAGTATGAAGATTATAAGGGGACGAGGAAGAAGATGCCAGATGAATTGAGTCCTCAAATTCCTCTTATAAAAAAACTTTTAGAAGGGCTTAAAATACCAATAATAGGTAAAGAAGGTTATGAAGCTGATGATGTAATAGGCACACTTGCTCAGATTGGAGAAGAAAAAGGATTGGATGTTCGAATTGTAACAGGTGATAGAGATTCATTACAGCTGGTTACTGATAAGATAAAGGTCTTCTACACCCGTCGTGGTATAACAGATATAGTAAAATATGATCTGGAAAAAGTTAGAGAAAAGTATGAACTGGAACCAATACAATTAATAGACATGAAGGGCTTAATGGGCGATAGTTCTGACAATATCCCCGGTGTTCCTGGAATTGGTGAAAAAACTTCCATATCTTTATTGAAAGAGTTCTCTTCTCTGGAGAATATACTGGATAATATAGAACAGGTTTGCGGGAAAAAGCGCAAAGAAAATCTGAGGGAATTTGAAGATCAGGCCAGATTAAGTAAAAGACTTGGAACAATAGTTACTGATGTCCCGCTGGATTTTGACCTGGAAGAATGTTATATGGGAGAACCAGATAGGGACAAGTTAATCCCCTTTCTGGAAAGATTGGGTTTTTCCAGTTTGTTGGATAAGTTTAAGGAAAACGAAAAAATAGACCCTGAAGAAATGTCTTTCCGTGAGATAGATGGGCAAAAAAAAATTAAAGTTCTAGTAGAGAAGATTCAGAAACAGGGCAAGATGTCTTTTGATCTCCTTCTTGATGATTACAGCTATCCAGTCAGTGCCAATGTACAGGAATTTTTACTTGTATTGGATGACAGTGAAATATATTCATTGCCTTTTACTGAAGAAGTACTTGGCGTATTTTCGTCAGCGCTGAACGACAGGGAAATTAAAAAATATATACTCCATGGTAAGGAGACCCAGATTATTTTAAAAAGGATGGGTATAGAATTAGCAGGATTTGTGTTTGATCCATTACTTGCCACTTATCTATTGAACCCTTCGGATAAATTACCCTCTCTGGAGGAACAATTAAAACTTGAGTTAAATCTAGTTCTTCCTGATGATATTACTGAAAAGAAGAAGAACGGCCTAATTTTATCTCGTTTATTTGAGCTAAAGGAGATTCTATGCAAAAAGCTGGAAAAGAAAAATCTCCTTAAACTTTATAATGAACTGGAACTTCCTTTGATAGAAGTTTTGGCTGAACTGGAGTTAAATGGTATTAAGCTCGACAAAGATTATCTCGGGGGATTATCGGAAAAATGGGAAAAAGAGCTTGAAGATATAACTGCTCAAATATACCAGTTTGCCGGTGAAGAGTTCAATATTAATTCACCAAAACAACTGGGGGTAATCCTTTTTGAAAAGCTTGGTTTGCCTGTAATTAAAAAGACAAAGACCGGGTATTCTACCAGTGTAGATGTTCTGGTGGAATTACTCAAAAAACATGGTATTATACCATTGATAATGGAATATCGCCAGTTGGCAAAATTGAAATCTACCTATGTAGATGCACTGCCGCCACTAATAAACAAAAAAACAGGGAGGTTGCATACCAGTTTCAATCAAATGGTTACTGCTACAGGCAGGCTGAGCAGTACAAATCCAAATCTACAGAACATCCCTATCAGGAGTGAAGAAGGACGTGAGATCAGGAAGGCTTTTATACCCCAAAATGAGGATTACTTACTTCTGGCTGCCGATTATTCTCAGGTTGAATTAAGGGTGCTGGCACATATTAGTGGAGATGAAAACTTAATTAAAGCATTTAAAAATGGTGATGATATTCATACTCAGACTGCCAGCGAAATATTTGAGGTTGAGTCTGAAGAAGTCACCTCCAATATGAGGAGACATGCCAAGGTTATCAATTTTGGAATTGCCTATGGGATGAGTCCATATGGACTGGCCCGTGATCTGAACATATCCAGGAAAGAAGCAGAAAACTATATAGATAAGTATTTTAATAGATTCTCTGGTGTAAAGAAATATATGGATGAGATAGTTGAGAAAGCAAAGGAAGATGGTTATATAACTACAATCTTTAATCGAGTAAGATATATACCTGAGATCAATAGCCGAAATTTTCACCGCAGAAATTTTGCAAGAAGAGCAGCTATAAATACCCCAATACAGGGTAGTGCCGCTGATATTATGAAAAAAGCTATGATTAATGTATATGATAAATTCAAACAGGTGGATTTACAGGTAAAAATGTTATTACAGGTACATGATGAACTGGTTATTGAGGTACACAGGGAAGACCTGGACAAAGTAGCCAGGATATTAAAAAAAGAGATGGAGAATGCTGTACAGCTTGATGTTCCATTAACAGTTGACCTACAGATAGCAGAAAACTGGAAGGAAAAACAGGATTATACATTGCAATAAATCCTTTAAGAGGCGGGGTGATACACAATGCCAGAATTACCTGAAGTTGAAACCATAGTAACTGGATTAAGGGAATTAATAGTTGGTCATACTATTCGGGAAGTTATTGTTAGAGAAAAAAATATAATCGCCTATCCATCAGCTGATAAATTTAAAGACGATTTAACTGATAAGAAAATTCTTGCTGTAGATAGACGGGGAAAATATATATTGCTAAGGGTTGAGGATCATAAGACCCTGGTAGTTCATTTGCGAATGACCGGCCGCTTACTTGTGAAACCAACAACAATTAAGTATAATAAACACACTCATGTAATATTTAAACTAAATAATGATATAGATTTACGTTTTCACAATGTACGGAAGTTTGGTAGGATGTACCTGGTAGATACTACTGAAAGTTATGGGCCTGCCGGTGGGCTGGCAACTCTGGGGCCCGAGCCGCTATCGGATGAATTTACACTGGACAAGTTTAAAGATAGAATTGAAAAACGTAAGAGCAACATCAAGGCTTTGCTGCTCAACCAGAAATTTCTGGCTGGTCTGGGTAATATATATGTTGATGAAGCTCTTTTTGAAGCAGGGGTTTCGCCAGAAAGAAGGTCAGATAGTCTATCAGAAAGTGAGAAAGAGGAAATATATTATGCTATACGTTCTGTATTGAAAAGGGGAGTTGAAGCTGGGGGAACATCTTTCAGTGATTACCTTGATGCCAGAGGAGGAAAAGGTAATTTTCAGAAGCAATTAAGGGTTTATCAGCAGGAGGATAAGAAATGTCCTGTCTGTGGAAATATTATAATTAAGAAGAAGATTGCCGGAAGAGGTACTCACTATTGTCCGACCTGCCAAAAGTAGATGATATTCACTAAAAGCACATAACCCTCATATACTAAAAGAGATATTATTATATGGGGGTTGGTATAATGGGTTTTCATCATATCTGGCCTATTTTTATTTTAGGTATGGCGGTCAGTATAGATGGATTTGCAGTAGGTATTACTTATGGAATACGAAAAATAAAGATTAGAATTTTATATTTACTATTAGTAGGAAGTATATCAGCTATTTCTATATATTTGACATTAACAATTGGGTCGTTATTTTCCAGTATAATGAACCCGGGTATAGCAAAGAAGATAGGTGGAGTAATCCTGATTTCAATGGGATGCTGGGTTCTATATAATGCCTATATTAATTGGAGAAATAAGGGCCTAAAAGATAAGAAAAGTATAGAGGATGATAATTGTGTAGAATATAATAATGAATCTCGTGATAAGAGGACCTTGTACACACTTCGTATTAAATCACTGGGGATTATTATAAAGATACTGAGGGAACCTGTTTCAGCTGACTTTGATAAGTCTGGTACAATAAATTTTATGGAAGCGGCTTTTCTGGGGTTTGCTCTGGCACTTGATGCCATGGGTGCTGGTCTGGGTGCTGGACTTGTAGGTTTTACTGGTGTCTGGATTCCTATTATGATTGGGTCAATTAATGTTTTTTTTGTGGGTACTGGTTTTATGCTGGGACGTAAAATTGGGGAATTTCTGCCGGATTACTTTGAGCTTATTCCTGGTTTAGTAATAATAAGTCTGGGGATTTTTAATATTTTCAAGTAAATCTTATCTAGTCAAATAACATTATTTAATAAGTACAGCTTATGATATCTCTGTTAATCCAGCGATGATTACCCCGGATAATTAAAGATGGTTTCTAAGGAGGCAAATTATGATTATTGGTTTGACAGGAGGTATAGCTTCGGGAAAATCCACAGTAAGTTCCATTCTGGACGAGCTGGGGGCAGCTCTTATTGACTCTGATAAATTGGCCCATGATGTACTTAAAGATAAGTCTGTCTGCAAAAAAATAGTAGAAAGTTTCGGTAAACAGGTGCTGAATGAAGATGGAGAAATTAACCGCAGCAGCCTTGGTGAAATTGTTTTTAATGATCCTGAGAAAAGAAAAGATCTGGAAAACATAACACATCCAGTGATAATTTCAAGAATTCATAAAAAGATAGAGGAGTATGAGAAAGAAAATAGAAATATAGTACTTGATGCTCCTTTGTTATTTGAGGCAAATCTGGACAGAATTGTGGACCAGACCTGGGTCGTTTATGTAGACAAGAAAACTCAAATTAAAAGGCTGATGTCCAGAAATGGGATGGATTATGAAAAGGCCAAGGCGAGAGTTGAGTCACAAATGCCCCTGAAAAAAAAGAAAAAGATGGCTGATGTTGTTATAGACAATATGGGTAGTATTTCACAATTAAAAGAAGATGTTATAAAGAGATGGAGGGATTTTTGTGAAAATAAAAAGAATAGCCCTGATTGCACATGATGAGAAAAAACCGGCCCTGATCGAGTTCGCAAAAAAAAACCGGGACCTATTGATGCAGTGTGATCTTGTTGCAACTGGAACAACCGGAAAGCTCATAATCGAAGAAGTAGGACTTCCAGTTGAACGAATGGAGTCTGGGCCACTGGGCGGGGATCAGATGATAGGCGCAGAAATTGCAAAGGAAAGGATGGATGGAGTTATTTTCCTGAGAGATCCACTCACATCACAACCCCATGAGCCCGATATAACAGCACTTTTAAGGGTATGTGATGTTCATAATACACCTCTGGCTACAAATCTTGCAACCGCAGATCTCATTTTACACGGTATAGTAAACCACCAGGATTAGTTTATATACGGCATGCCTATAAAAAAGGTTATCATGTCTTTTGTGTTTAATTATTCATATAATAATCTAATGGTTAATATACTAATAATGTAATTAGAAGGTATAATAAGAATTCATATCCAGTTTTGATAGTACATGAAATAGTCTCTCCTTTCTCAAAGAATTTTGTTCTATTAGCAAGAAGGAAATTTCTGGAGATGATGGAATATGAATTTAATTCTAGCAAAGAACGGTGGAAATAATGAAAGAGGAGATCAGTAGAAGAAACAGGGCAATATTAATATTAATTATTCTAATTATTACAATGCTTATATTATCTCAGATGAACTGGTTCTGGCGTTTGATATATCCATTGAAATATAAAGACATCATTATCACTAATGCTGAGGAGTATAAGATTGACCCTGCCCTTGTCGCTGCTATGATTTATGTAGAAAGCAAATATATTGCTTCTGCTAGATCTCACCGGGATGCACGAGGTTTAATGCAGATAATGCCTGTTACAGGTGTCTGGATAGCTGAACAGATGGGTATTTCTGGCTTCAATGATGAGATGCTATATGACCCAGTAATTAATATAATGTTTGGCTGCTGGTATATTTCTAATCTCAATCAGCAATTTAATGAGCAACTCCTGGTTGTTCTGGCAGCTTATAATGCCGGGAGAGGTAATGTTAAAAAATGGTTGGAAAGCAATAATTGGGATGGTATGGATGCTAGCCTTGATGATTTACCTTTTGAAGAAACAAAGAATTATATCAAACAGGTAGTAGCTGTTTATGCCCGATATAAAAAAATATACAATTTTGAATAATTAAAATAATATTATGTCGAAAATCGTAGAAAAAATCATAAATCATTTGACATATTCATTGACTTATAATAAAATATATAATGACATAGTAACATATGTTAGGTATACTATAGGTATAATATTTTATAGCAGAAAATTTAAGGATATATATTTTTTTATTTAACATAAAGTAGTTCCTGAGAGGGGGTGTTTTGGACAGGCGATTCGAGTACTATTTAGTATAATATAGTTTAAGTAGTAGTTAGTACAGGAGATTAAGAAAAATATTATTTAAAAAGAGAAAAATGTATTTAAGAAACGAGGAGGAGTATTATTTATGAGGAAAATTAAATTATTAGTTTTAGTTTTTGCTTTGGTTTTAATGGTTACAGGAGTAGTGGGTGCTGTCAGTGATGATACCTATGTTGATATTGATATGGGTAATATTGATAGCCTTGATCCACATTATCAATATGATAATGCAAGCGCAGAGATTGTTACAAATGTATATGAAAATCTAATCAAGTTTAAAAAGGGTACTGAAGTTGAGGATTATGGAGTTAAAGCATATAATCTTTCTGAATTTGAACCACTTCTTGCCACAGAAGTACCTACAGTAGAAAATGGTTTGATTAGAGATGGAGGCAGAACATATGTCTTTCCTATCCGTGAGGACGTTCTTTTCCACAATGGTGCAAGCCTAACCCCTGAAGATGTTAAGTATAGTTTCTTGAGAGGTCTTATCCAGGATCGTACTGGCGGCCCAATGTGGATGCTTTTTGAACCTCTATATGGTGTAGGGAGTTCTTTATCTACTATTTCAGCTGAGGTAGTGGGTGTCGAAGATCCATCAGAGCTAACACCAGAACAATCTGAGCAGGTATTTGCTTATCTAGAAAAAGCTATTGAAATTGATGGTAACAATGTGGTATTCAATCTACCCGAACCATATCCACCATTCTTGAGTATTATTGTGCATAATAATGGTGTTGGTGCTGTTCTTGATAAAGACTGGACTATTGCACAGGGCGGTTGGGATGGAAAAGCTGATTCTATAGCTGAGTACTATAACCCTGAGAAGGAAGAGGATCCACTATATGACAAAATGAACGGTACTGGTCCTTATCAGTTGAGAGAATGGATTAATGGTGAGCGTACAGTATTGAATGCTTTTAATGGTTACTGGCGTGAACCGGCAAGAATAAAAACTGTTATTATAAAATCTGTTGAAGAATGGTCAACACGTAAGCTGTATTTACAGCGCGGCGATGCTGACTCAGTATATGTTGATTTACAGTATCTGGATCAGGTAAAAAGTATGGATGGAGTAAAGGTAGCAGAAGATCTACCACGTCTATCTTCCACTAATGGTTTAATGAACTTTGAAATCGTAACGGAAGGTAATCCCGACGTTCATAGTGGTAAACTTGATGGTAATGGTATACCTGCAGATTTCTTTGCTGATATTCATGTAAGGAAAGCATTTAATTATTCAATGCCATATGATACATTTATTGATCAGGTTGCTATGGGTATGGGACAGCAGGTAAGAGGTCCTATTATTGATCCATTCCTTGGTTATGACCCTGAATCACCAATTTATAACTTTGATCTTGATAAAGCAGAAGAAGAATTCAAAAAGGCTTTTGATGGTGAATTATGGGAAAAAGGTTTTGAAATTACGATTCTTTACAATAGCGGAAACGATGTTCGTAAATCTGCTGTAGATATGCTTAAATATTATGTAGAGCAGATTAATCCTAAATTTAAGGTTAATGTTCGTGGTGTTCAATGGGCAACTTATCTTGATAATTTAGTTGCAGGTAAGTTTACCTTAGGTTTCATTGGTTGGGGAGCCAGTTATGCTGACCCACATTACTTTGCTGTACCTTTCTTGAGAAATGATGGAACATTTAGTGGTTTCAAAGGTGAAACATTTAAAGAGTGGGCCAAAGAAAACACAGATCCTCTAATTGCTGAGGCTGTATCTACTGCAGATCCAGAAGAAAGATCTGAATTGTATGCAAAATTACAGCAAATTGCTTATGATGAAGCTTTGGATATTTACCTCTATCAGCCTACTGGGAATTATGTTTTCCGTGACAATGTAAAAGGGTTTGTGTATGATCCGATTAATGAACCAAACCTATATTTCTATGACCTATATAAAGAGTAAATAATAAAAAGATTAATATAAGTATATTAAAGAGGGGGGTCCCCCCCTCTTTCTAAAGTTTATATATAAATTGTAGATTTTACTAATTTTCAAATTATACTAGGAAGGGATGAAGAATGTTATCATTTATAGTACGACGTTTAATCATTCTACCGGTTATATTATTGGGAGTTACACTCCTGATATTCAGTATGATCATGACATTAAGTCCTTATGAACGTGTAAGTACCTATGTTTCTGATCCAGCTGCATTGAAAGGTGGAACCGAAGTACTGGATCAGTTGATAGAAAAGCATGGCTTAAATGACCCCTGGTATCAGCAGTACGGCCGCTGGTTAGGTGGGGTTGCGAGGGGTGACTTTGGCTGGTCGGAATCGGCAGGAGCTCCGGTTGCAAAGGCTATACTGTCTCGGTTTCCAGCTACTCTTGAAATCACTATATTTTCTCTGATACCGGTTGTGCTTGGTGGTATTTTCCTGGGCGTATTTGCCTCTGTTCATCATAATGACCTCTGGGACCATATTACCAGGATTTTTGCGGTAATAGGCTGGTCGTTTCCCTCATTTGTTTTTGGATTAATTGTACTAATGATATTTTACGGTGTACTGGGGTGGTTTCCACCAGGGCGGCTTGATAACTGGGCACAGGAAATTGTTCAGTCAGCTGAATTTGCCAATTATACGGGTCTTTATGTAATAGATAGTATATTGAATTTTGATTTTCAGGTATTGGGCAATGCTATTAGACATCTTGTGGCACCTGTGTTTAGTATCTCTATACTCTGGTGGGCCTTTTTAATGAGGATTACCAGGTCAAGTATGCTTGAGACTTTAAAGAAGGACTATATCAGAACAGCACGTTCCAAGGGCTTAAAAGACAGTGTAGTAATTAATAAACATGCTGTCAGGAATGCGCTGATACCTGTAGTTACCGTTGCCGGACAGATGATTGTCGGATTAATGGGAGGCCTGGTTGTGGTAGAAACTATCTTTGATATTCGCGGTCTGGGTCAATTTATGGCACAATCCGGTCAGCAATTGGATTATGCTGGCGTGTTGGGTGGAGCGATCTATTTTGGTTTGATATTAATTATCATAAACCTGATAGTAGATGTCTCTTATGCTGTTATAGACCCGAGGATTAGATTGGAGTGATGTAGATGGAGTGGCAGGAAGTATTGTTCAGGTTATTTAAAAATAAAGTATCACTGATTGGATTAGTGATTGTAATAGTTTTAGCTTTAATAGCAATTTTTGCCCCCTGGATAGCTCCTCCAGAAAAGCCTGATGAACCATATCTTATACCTAGAGCTGGTTGGATGTTTGAGCCTCAACCACCAAGTAGTGAGCATATCTTTGGGACTGCTGAAGGACAGTATGATATATTCTATGGCATAATCTGGGGAACCAGGACAGCCTTTATGATAGGATTTATAGTTGTTGGTATCAGTACTCTGATAGGAATAATTGTAGGTACCATTGCTGCCTATTATGGCGGTTGGATTGATGAGATTTTGATGAGGATTACTGATATATTTATGTCGATTCCCTTTGTTATCGCGACTATAGTAATGACAACAATCCTGGGTAAGGGTATACCAAATATGATGATTGCCCTTATCACTTTTGGCTGGATGGCTACTGCTCGATTGATGCGTTCTCAGGTTCTTTCAATTAAAAATGAGGAGTTTGTGCAGGCAGCGCATGCCTTAGGTGCAAATGATCTTAGAATTATATCCAGACATATTCTCTTTAATACAATCTTCCCTGTATTGATACAGGCATCGATGAGAATGGGGACAATAGTAATAACTGCCGCAACACTTAGTTTCCTTGGTATAGGAGCACCTGAAGGATATGCTGACTGGGGACAAATGATTTCCTATGCCCGGAATTGGATAATTGGTGGGCAGGGTAATGCCCTTAAATACTGGTTTACTGTAGTTGTCCCAGGTTCTGCTATAACATTATTCTGTTTATGCTGGAACTTGATTGGTGATGCTTTCAGGGATATACTTGATCCTAAAATGCAGGGGTAAATCCCTGAATATGGACTAAACTGTAGAAAGCAGGTGAATAGATTTGGCTAATGAAAAAGAAAAATTACTTGAAATGAAAAACTTGAAGACTTATTTTTATACAGAAGGTGGAATTGCACAGGCTGTAGATGGTGTTAATTTCGAAATATATCGTGGAGAAACACTGGGTGTCGTTGGCGAATCTGGATGTGGAAAAAGTGTAACATCACTTTCCGTAATGAGGTTGATTCCTGAACCGCCTGGAAAAATAGTAGATGGTGAAATAATATTTAAAGGTAAGGATTTAACTAAATTGAGTAATGCTGAGATGAGGAAAATCAGGGGTAATGAAATATCAATGATATTCCAGGAACCGATGACTTCTTTAAATCCAGTATTTACAATTGGTAATCAAATTTCTGAAGCTATTATGCTTCATAAGAAGGTAAATAAAAAAGCAGCCATGGCTCAGTCTGTTGAGATGTTGAGAAAGGTAGGGATACCACTTCCAGAACAACGTGTTCATGAGTATCCTCACCAATTGAGTGGTGGAATGAGACAGAGAGTCATGATCGCGATGGCATTATCCTGTAATCCAGAACTATTAATTGCAGATGAGCCTACTACAGCACTGGATGTTACCATTCAGGCCCAGATACTTGATCTGATGAATGAACTTAAAGATAAATTTGATATGTCTATTATGATGATAACCCATGATCTTGGTGTTATTGCTGAAGTATGTGACCGTGTTGCAGTAATGTATGCCGGTAAAGTAGTGGAATACACTGATGTTAAGACATTATTTAAAAATCCAAGACACCCATATACCTGGGGCCTGATGAATTCTATACCGAAACTTGATGAGGAGGTAGAAAGGCTTACAGCAATACCAGGTATTGTACCAAGTGCATTGGAATTCCCTGAAGGGTGTAGATACAACACCCGCTGCCCCATGGCACAGGAAAGGTGTTTCAAAGAAGAGCCTGAATTAATTAATGTAGAAGATGGACACCAGGCAAGGTGTTTTTATACAGATGAAATAGATAAGTTGGAAGAGAAAACTGAAACTGCATAAAGCGAGGTGAAAGGAATTGGCAGCAGAAGAAAAAAAATTATTGGAAGTCAATAATTTAAAGAAATATTTCCCTGTTAAAGCAGGTGTATTTAGAAAAACAGTGGCACATGTAAAGGCAGTTGATGATGTTAGTTTTCATATAAATGAAGGTGAGGCCTTAGGTCTCGTTGGTGAATCTGGTTGTGGAAAATCAACAACCGGTGCTACTATATTAAGACTGCTGGAAGCAACAGCTGGTGAGGTCAAATTTGAAGGAAGAGACATTTTATCCCTCAATAAAAGACAGATGCGTGAAATTCGGAAAGAGATGCAGATTATATTCCAGGATCCCTATGCTTCATTAAATCCCCGTATGACTGTAGCAGATATTGTCGGAGAACCCCTAAAAATTCATAATCTTGCCAACAGTAAAAAGGAGAGGCTGAAAAAAGTAGAGGAATTACTGGATAGTGTAGGTCTTACACCAGAACAGATGAATCGGTATCCCCATGAATTCAGTGGTGGGCAGAGACAGAGAATAGGTGTAGCTAGAGCCCTGGCCGTGGATCCGAAATTAATAATTTGTGATGAACCAGTTTCAGCTCTTGATGTTTCAATCCAGGCACAGGTTATCAATATTTTGCAGGATTTACAGAAGGAATTTGGTCTGACATATTTATTTATTGCTCATGACTTATCTGTAGTAAAGCATATCAGTGATCGTGTAGCGGTTATGTATCTGGGTAAAATCGTTGAAATAACAGATAAACACAGTCTTTATGACAACCCATTACATCCATATACACAGTCATTATTATCGGCTATTCCTGAGCCTGAACCAGAGAAGAAGAAAGACAGGATAATCCTTGAAGGTGATGTTCCGAGTCCTGTAAATCCACCATCAGGTTGTTCATTTCATCCTCGTTGTCCAAAGGCGATGGATATATGTAGTAATGTTGAACCAACATTAAAGGCTTATGGTAACGGTCATTTTGCTTCCTGTCATCTTGTGGAAAAGAATCATTCATAACCCTGATTATAAACAAATATAAGCGAGGGGTTGAAAAATTATGAGTTCTTTTAACTTTAAAACAAAAAAAGAAATAATACTCGAAAATGCCTATCGCGATCCTTTTCTAAAAATAGATGATCTGGCAAAAAAGGCTGATACTACATCAAGATATGTCAGGACAATTTTATCTGAATCAAGTGTATCTTTAATGGAATTAAGGAAGCAATATGCAAGGAAAATTGAGAATAAAAAATATAACTTCAACGATAGACTAATACTGAATTATCTGATGAAGATACCCTTTCAAAGTAAAGAAAAAGTCTTGAAGATTGATGATTTATTGCTTAATAACCCTCTGGATATTGATGATTTAAGCTCTGATGTACGTAATCAGTATGTTTATAATTCCTATAAATATATTGTGAAAAACAAGTCATGGGGATTGTGTACTGTCTTTACGGATAAAGAATACTATGGCCTTACTGAGGAGGATATATCATTCAAGGGTCTTCTGGATCTATTGAATAGCAAAATGGATGAAAATGATCTGGATATTTCTAATATTAATATAGTTGTTGATATTTCTACAGGACTTGTTAATCAATTTCTAGGGATATCTAACCTTTCACCAGTACTGCGTATTAAGCAAACTATATGTAAGGAATCCGATGTACTTGCCTTACTATTGGTATACTTTGATACACAACAGGTAAGCCTGTCATTGTCTCACAGTGGAGGATTTGCGATTAATAGGAAAAGAGCGATAGAATAAAGAAGCATAATTAGTGTTTTACAAATAATAAATGATATATATGAAATATGTGATATTTTATCATATAAGAATATTATGGATGCCTGTCAATCAAGACAGGTGTCTTTTCCTTTCAGGATGCAGAAAAATCTTACCTAAGTTTTCTTTGTTGCAAATGTATAATATCTATATTTCCTGTCCATAATAGGAGTAACACATAAAATCCTATTATTTGAGGGGGGAAGTAGCTATGGCTATTGATGAATTGACAAAAAAAGAGCAGATTATTAATTTTGCACAGAGTGACCCATTTTTAAAGATTAGTGACATTGCAGAATATGTTCAGACAACACCGAGGTATGTTAGAACTATACTGTCAGAAGCAAATATTTCATTGATGAAACTTCGTGAAAAGTATGCTCGGAATATGGAGAAAAGGCTGAAAAATGATGAACATAATGAATTACAGGCGAAAGTAAGTCTCCGGGATGAATACAGTTTTAATAATCTTGATAGTGGTATAATTGAGGTTGAGGTCATTGATGAAAATGAATTTCCAGAAATAGAGCGTTTTCATGATGATGATGAATTAATCAAGATATTTCAGATTCAGACTGTTGATGACAGACCATATTGTGTTCATGAACTAATTACCTATATGGACAAAGAAGTCAATAAGGATAGATTGGAAAACCTTGAATCAGTCTATGACTTACTTGGGCGAAAAGGAATTAATAATCTACAGTTTATGAATAATACTATTACTATTGAAAGCCCTACTGAAATAATTCGAAGATATTTTCAGGATGCTGATAATATATTGATGAGCAGAAGGATGGTATTACTGAATAAAATTCCAATTGGAATTGAAAGGATTTATATCAGGGCTGACCTTACAAAAGTTGAATTTGCTGGAGAACTGGTTATATAAAAAAAGTCAGTTTTTGTTGACAATCATAATGTAATTTCGTATAATAAAAGTGACATATAAATAGCCTCGTATATTTGTGATAATAGGGTTCGCAGGTTTCTACCAGATAGCCGTAAACTATCTGACTACGGGGGAAGTGCACCTAGGGTTCCGTTACATATCCAGTAAGCCTGGACCAAGTGGTGCAATATTCACTTTTATTGGTGAAGATACACCGTGAGGATAAAAGCCTGGACGGGTAGGTTCCTTCGTAAGGAAAGAATCTATCTGTTGGGGCTTTTTTATTGTTCAGGAAATTATTTATCATAATTATATTAATAATTTCCGCTATCAACAAATTTACATTTATTTAGTTATGGCCGTAGGCCTATTTATCATGTTTGTAAGAGTTTTTTAAAGAAGAGTACTTTTAAAAAAGAAAAGGGGGAAATTTTAAATGCTTGAAAATCTTTTCAAACTGAAAGAGAATGGTACTGATGTAAAAACTGAGGTAATAGCAGGATTTACTACTTTTATGACAATGGCTTATATCATTATCGTAAATCCACAGATTCTAAGTGTTGCTGGTATGAATCAGAATGGTGTATTTGTTGCTACAATACTGGGTATCATTCTTGGTACAGTTGTAATGGCGTTTCTAACCAATTATCCATTTGCACTGGCTTCCGGTATGGGGTTAAATGCTTTTTTTGCTTTTGTTATAGTAGATGCAATGAAAGTACCATGGGAAATAGCTTTAGGATTAGTTTTTATTGAAGGTATATTATTTATTGTATTAAGTATATTACCTGTAAGAAAAATGATTGTGAATTCAATTCCCATGGGCTTAAAATCATCTATCAGTGCCGGTATTGGCTTATTTATTGCATTTATAGGATTACAGAATGCTGGTATTATAGTGGCTGATCAGGCTACACTTGTTACATTAGGAAATATAAAATCTGGACCTGCAATAATTGCTTTATTTGGTTTGCTTTTAATTGGAATTCTGTATAAAATGCGTGTAAAGGGTTCTATATTTATTGGTATATTGGGTTCTGCACTACTGGCCTGGATTGGTATTGAAGTAGGATGGTTTACTGATATTGCACTTGCTCCAGGTGGAGCTCCGTTAACTGCTTTTGCTGATGTCGCAGAAGGTGGTTTTATCGGTCTGCCAGCCTGGTCTGATTTTAATGAAGTGTTCTTAAAACTTGATATACTGGGTGCTTTAAAATTGACTTTCTTGCCTGCCTTACTGACATTCTTAATCGTAGATATGTTTGATACAGCAGGAACACTGGTTGGTGTTAGTCAGCAAGCTGGTTACCTGGATGAGGAAGGTAATCTTCCCAAAGCGGGTAATGCTTTACTGGCAGATGCTATAGGAACAGCTGGTGGAGCTTTATTTGGTACAAGCACTGTTACTACATATATTGAGTCAGCTTCTGGTGTGGCAGAAGGTGGAAGAACAGGGCTTACAGGTATTGTTGTTTCAATACTTTTCTTATTAACATTAATCTTTACTCCGCTCTTTAGACTGATTCCTATTGCAGCAGCAGCTCCTGCATTGGTAGTAGTTGGAGTAATGATGTTAACTAATATTACCAAGATTGAATGGGATGATTTTTCAGAAGCATTGCCAGCATTTTTAACTATTATAATGATGCCTCTTACTTATTCAATCTCAGAGGGTATTGCATTTGGTTTTATCTTCTATCCATTGATGAAATTATTGACAGGTAAAGGTAAAAAAGTACACTGGTTAGTTTATACGATAGGTGTATTATTCCTGGTTTATTTTATCTGGATAAAATAGTTAATATAAATCTTTTGTTACAAAAAAGCCGGGAGTCCCCGGCTTTTTTGCTATTCAGGCATTTTTTTTATTTTCTTTTAATACCTGGCAAGTTATTTTTTGCTTATGTAATTTCTCAGATTAATATAACTTCATTTTGTTGGATTTAGAATAACTTCTTTAAAAAATAGAATTATCAATATTTCATTTACTTTCGATTTTTTCCTTGACATGGGATAATACCTGGTATATAATGGTTGTGAATTAAATAATTAAATATATAAATCTCAAATAACAAAATTTTGAAAGGGGGTCGTGACGAGATGATGAAATTACTACATGGAGTATATGCATATGGCGGAAATGTGTTACCTAGAAAATCTGTAAAATATAACTTAATAAAGAAGAATATCACGACCTACCGGTATGAGGAAATAGATTATTAGTAGTTTTATGCTGTAATAAAAAGTATTATACTTACTTATATAATTACTATTAACTTATGTATATTGCCACAGGTTGTGATGCCTGTGGTTTTTCTATGTGATTAGAAGAATAAATTGCTATTTTATATCACTAAAACCTAATATTTTCAAAAATACCCACAGGAGAAACATTATTCCTGTGATTATTATGTTTAGTTAAGAAGTTTGAGACTTAAATATGATAGACAAATGCTTAACCACTGGTTACCAGGGTGGTTTATGAGTTCTTGAAATACTGTGGAGACAATGATTATACTACCTACTGGGATTGTATGGAAGCAAACTATGTTTTAAGAGCACTGGCAGAAAAGTTTGACTATAGTAAAGAATATGATTATAAATTGTATTGGTTTAAGTTTTAATCAAATTTAATGGAGGTATTAAGAATGTATGAAATAGATGCAAATAAAAAGGCATGGAGTTTATTATCAAAGGATCATTATGAACATTATAAAAAGATACTGGAAGAAGACAGATATGATTTTAATCCTATAGTACTGGATGAATTGGAAGATATATCAGGTAAAAAAGTTCTCCATCTGCAGTGTAACACAGGTGCTGATTCAATTATGTTAGCGAAGATGGGAGCTGTTGTTACAGGAGTCGATTTAGTTCCAGAAAATATATATTATGCTGAAAAAATGGCAGATGAACTGGGTATAAAAAATATTAAATTTATTGAGTCAGATATTATGGTATTAATGGAAAAACACAAGTATAAATATGATATTGTCTTTACTTCTGATGGTGCTGTTGGTTGGATGCCAGATTTAAAGAAGTGGGCTCAGACTATCAAGTTTTTCTTGAAAGATGATGGATATTTTTACATGCATGATTTTCATCCATTTTATTTAGTATTTGATGAGGATGAATTAGATAGAGGAGCGCTTTATGTAAAATATCCATATTTTAAAGATGACCCAGATCTGGATAATTATATTGGTGGCTATGCCTCTGAGGCAAAAGAAAGTGAAAACTATTTCTGGCTCTATAAAGTCAGTGACCTGATCAATTCCCTATCATCTGC
>JBKGXW010000019.1:0-36487 GCA_046546395.1 Halanaerobiales bacterium | reverse complement strand
TGTCTAAAGTGTCTTATTCCAGTAAACACCATAGCAATTCCCATTTTGTCAGCAGCTTCTATAACCTGCTTATCACGGATAGAACCGCCTGGCTGGATAATTGCTTTGATACCCTTTTCAACGGCCTCTTCAATAGCATCAGGGAATGGAAAGAAAGCATCAGATGCAACTACTCCTCCCTGTTGGCGTCCATTTGATTTGCGGCCAGCAATTATCATTGCGTCAACACGGCTCATCTGACCTGCACCTACACCTGTTAGCATACCATCTTTTGCCATAACAATCGCATTTGACTTGACATGTTTCACTGCCTTCCAGGCAAAGAGTAGATCAGCCAGTTGTTCATCACTTGGTTTTACTTTTGTTACAAATTCCAGATCATCTTTATTTAATAGATGAAGGTCTCTTTCTTGAACCAGTAGGCCTCCGATTACCTTTTTCATATCATAGCCAGGCTCATCCCTATTAATACATAGATCTCCGGTCTCCAGGATCCTTAAGTTTTTCCAACGGTCTTTCAGGATTTTCAGCGCATCTTCAGTATAAGATGGAGCAATAACAACCTCGACAAATTTGTCTTCTCCTGCAATTTCCTCTGCCACATCTGCTGTTACCTCCTCATTCAGTGCTACTATACTGCCAAAAGCAGATAATGGATCACCAGCATGGGCCTTCTTGTAAGCCTCAACCAGGGAATCTCCTACTGCCATACCGCAAGGATTAGCATGTTTGATAACCGCTGCTGCAGGTTGATCTGTAAACTCTTTGATCAACTCCAGTGCACCATTGGTATCATTAATATTATTGAAGGAAAGCTCCTTACCATGAAGTTGCTTTGCAGTTGTAATAGATGGTTCAGTCTGTTCATTCTCCTGATAGAAAGCCGCATTCTGATGTGGATTTTCTCCATAGCGCAGACCCATTTTCTTAATGTACCTGTCCATTATTATTTCAGGTAATACATTAGCTTTACCTTTATTCTTAGCGTTATCTTCATCTGTGCCTTCATCTTCTATATCACAAACAATATTGGCCAGATAATCCTGTATCAAATGATCATATTGAGCAGTGTGATGGAATGCCTTATATGCTAACCTAAGTGTAGTTTTTTCATCAAGAGTACAATCATTTTCATTCAGTTTCGCAATGATAGACTGATAGTCTTCAGGACTAACAACTACAGCAACATCTTTATTATTCTTGGCTGCTGACCTTATCATTGTCGGTCCGCCAATATCGATATTCTCAATCGCTTCCTCCAGTGTGACATCTTCCCTGGCTATAGTCTCAGCAAAAGGATATAGATTACAGACTATCATGTCAATAGGTGTTATGTCCTGTTCAGCCAGCTCATCCATATGTGCCTGATTATCTCTAACAGCCAAAATCCCACCGTGTACTTTTGGATGCAATGTCTTAACCCTTCCATCCATCATCTCAGGGAAATTGGTCACCTCGCTGATTCCTATGACATCAATACCTGCCTCTTTCAACTTCCTTGCAGTACCACCAGTCGAAATTATCTCAACCCCCAGCTTGTCCAGTTCTTTCGCAAACTCAACTACTCCTTCTTTATTTGAAACACTGACTAATGCACGACTAATCTTTGCCATAAAAAAATTCTCTCCTTTCACAACTTAATAATAATTAGCAGATTATAATATGTATAAAAATTTTAATGTTTAGATTTTTGACAGTTATCATTAATCCAATATCTTTACACTTCTTCCCTCAATTTTTAATCTACCTTCACTAAACAATTTTACAGCTTCAGGATATATTTTGTGTTCCTCTTTCAATATTCTTGCAGCTAGACTATCTTCATCATCATCATCCAGTACCGGAACAGCCGACTGTAGGATAATTGGTCCTGTATCCATCCCTTCATCAGCAAAATGCACAGTACAGCCGCTTACCTTTACACCATAGTCCAGGGCCTGCTGTTGTGGATGTAAGCCTGAAAATGAAGGGAGTAACGAGGGGTGGATATTCATTACCCGCTGTTTAAACTCCCTGATAAAGTGTGGTGTCAGGATACGCATAAATCCTGCCATCAATACCAACTCTACACCTCTATCCCTGAATAGATCTATCATTACCTGTTCGAATTTTTCCTTTGACTCATATTCCCGGGGATTGATATATTTATGGTCAACACCATGTTCAGCAGCCCTCTCCAGGGCATATGCATTTTCCCGATCACTTATTACCAATCCTATCTCAACATTTAAGTCCCCGGACTCGACATTATCTAAAATCGACTGTAGATTACTACCACGGCCTGAAACCAGTACACCAATCTTTAACATAAGACACAACTCCTTAGCAAAGTACATTTTTACAGTAATATCATCTATCTAGAAAGCTAATATTACTAAAAATAATATAATTAAAGTCAATATTACTAAACTCAGTATTACTAAAAATAATATCACTGTAATCAAAATTAGTATAATTTTAAATAAAGTTAAAACATTAAGTTATGTACCTTAGACAAGAACAACTTCTCCCTGACCTGCAATCACATCTCCTATCATATATGCCTTTTCGCCTGACTCATTGGCCAGGTCAATAACATCCTGATATTCCTCCTCTGATACAGCTAATACCATGCCTATTCCCATATTGAAGGTACGATACATCTCCTTAGTGGTAATTGTACCGATTTCCTGCATTACCCTGAACACATTATGTACAGGCCATGTGCTCTGCTTGATCTCTACTGATAGCCCTTCAGGTAAAATCCGGGGGATATTTTCAAGAAAACCCCCGCCTGTAATGTGGGCAATACCCTTTATCTGATATTGCTCAATCAGTTTCAATACAGTTTTAACATAAATCCTGGTCGGCCGCAGAAGGACCTCACCAAGTATATCATCCAGACCATCTACCTTATCTTCCAGTGAATGACCTGCTGCTTCAAGAAAGGCCTTTCTGACCAGTGAATACCCATTACTGTGGATACCACTAGAAGCAAGGCCTATTATCTTATCACCTTCTTGAATATTTTTACCTGTAATAATCTTACTTTTATCTACAATACCCACAGAAAAACCAGCAAGGTCATATTCCCCTTTCTGATAGAAATCTGGTAGTTCCGCTGTTTCACCACCAATCAATGAACATCCAGACTCTTTACATCCTGCAGCTATTCCTTTGATTACATCTGCTGCCTTATCTGAATCCAGTTTCCCGGTAGCAAGATAGTCCAGAAAAAAGAGTGGTTTTGCTCCCTGTGCCAGTATATCATTAACACACATGGCTACCAGGTCAATACCCACTGTATCATGTTTATCCATCATAAAAGCTATCTTAAGTTTTGTCCCTACTCCATCGGTACCAGAAACAAAAACTGGTTCCTCATACCCCGCCAGATCAGGAGCAAAAAGACCTCCAAATCCACCAAGACCGGTCAATACTTCCGGGCCGAAAGTAGATTCAACATCCTTCTTTATTTTTCTAACAGTCTGATTACCAGTTTCAATATCTACACCAGCATCTTTATAGCTTAAACCCACAGTTACTCCCCCTCTTAATTAATACCTTCATTTCGCATCTTCTATTCATCCTCAATAGATTCTATTCCAATAGGATACTCGCCGGTAAAACAGGCAGTACAGAAACCATATCCTTCTGCTTTAATAGATTTTAAAAGTCCATTATGACTTAAATATGTCAATGAATCAGCACCAATATACTTGGCTATCTCTTCTGGAGTCATCTCCCGGGCTATAAGCTCCTGGCGTTTGGAAGTATCCAGACCATAATAACAGGGATCAATTACTGGTGGTGATGAGATAGCTATATGAACCTCAGTAGCACCTGCATCCCTTACGCGACTTATTATCTGCTTGCTGGTAGTTCCTCTGACAATAGAATCATCTACCAGAATAACCCTTTTCCCTTCGATAATTTCTCTAATAGGACTCAGTTTAATACGAACCTTCAGATCACGTATTTCCTGAGTAGGTTGAATAAAAGTCCTCCCCACATATCTATTACGCAGGATACCTTTTGAGAACTCAATCCCTGATTTTTCGGCATAACCCAGGGCAGCTGCAGTACCTGAATCAGGTATCGGTATGACCAGATCAGCATCAATCTCCATCTCTGAAGCGAGCTGTCTGCCCATCTCCTTACGCGCCAGGTGTACATTCTGTCCTCCAATATGACTATCTGGACGAGCAAAATATATAAATTCAAATACACAGAATGTACTGGGTCTTTCACTGCTATATTTAATACTTTTAATCCCTTCTTTATTAATAACAATCAATTCTCCAGGCTCTACTTCCCTGATAAATTCAGCACCAATCATGTCAAATGCACAGGTTTCAGAAGCTACTACATATCCACTATCCAGCCTACCAATGGATAATGGTCTAAAACCATAAGGATCTCTACATGCTAAAAGACTTTCTCCCGTCATGGCTACCATACTAAAGGCACCCTTCAACTGATGTAGACTCTGGATCAGAGCATCGATCATATTATCCTCAAAAGAACGTGCGACCAGATGTGCAATCACCTCAGTATCCAGTGTAGAATGAAAGATAGAACCATGTGATTCCAGATTTAATCTCAGTTCTTTTCCATTAATCAGATTCCCATTATGGGCCAGAGCGAGATCACCCTTGATACAATTTACCAATAAAGGTTGAGCATTTACCAGTAGGGATGAACCCGATGTTGAATATCTGACATGGCCGATTGCCATCTCTCCTTCCAGACTCGCTAGTTTCTTCTTACTGAATACATTTTCTACTAACCCCATAGCCTTATGGATTTTAAATTTTCCTTTTTTATTTACACATATACCTGCACTCTCCTGACCCCTATGCTGCAGAGCCAGCAATCCCAGGTAGGATATCGAAGATATATCATGGATATTCTCTGGGTCATATATCCCAAAAACACCACACTCTTCTTCCATTTTATCGCTGGCAAATATATTGTTTCCTTCTACCATTTATCTTTCAGCTCCCTGCTTAAATAGAATTAACTTAGAATTAACTTAGAATGAACTTAGAGTTATAATTATCTTATAATTATCTTAGAAAAAACATTCCTGATTTTTATCGACTTTTATTTAATCACTTAATCTATCCAGAATTTCCTGATAGGCATCTTCAACCTTTCCCAGATCCCGGCGGAAACGGTCTTTATCCAGTTTTTCCTTACTTTCACTATCCCAGAAGCGGCAGGTATCAGGGGATATTTCGTCTGCAAGATATATCTTTCCTGAACTGTCCCTGCCGAATTCAAGCTTGAAATCGACCAGATCAATACCTCTATCAGCAAGGAATTTATATAAAATATCGTTTATTTTAAATGCCAGGTCTGTTATAGTTTCAATTTCCTCTTTACTGGCCAGGTCCTCAGCATAAATGTGATATTCATTAATCATTGGATCTCCAAGGTCATCGTCTTTATAGTAGAATTCAAGAACAGGTTGCTTCAGATCAGTACCCTCTTCAAGGCCCAGTCTTTTCGCAAGACTGCCTGCTGCAATATTCCTCATTACAACTTCAACAGGAACAATTTCCAGTTTCCGCACAAGCACTTCATCCTCTGATAATACTTCAATTAAATGTGTCGGGATTCCTTTTTCTTCAAGTAGCTTAAAAAATATATTTGAGATTGCAGTATTTATAACACCCTTTTTACTAATCTGCCCTTTCTTTTCGCCATTAAAAGCTGTAGCATCATCCTTAAACTTTACTATTACTTTATCACTATCATCAGTTATATAAACCTTTTTGGCTTTACCCTCGTAAAGCATTTCCTTCTTATTCATTAACTAACCCTCCCAGGTTTTTCACTTTGTTCTCTCTAAATATCCATTAACTTCTCAGGCGTCAAGCATGAGAACCTCAGCACTCTGCTAAAAAATCTACATGAATCTCAGTTAATCTGCTCAGTTTTCTACATGAATCTCAGTTTGTCTGCTCAATTCCACATAAACCTCAGCTTTTCTGCTCAATATTTAATTACAGTCCCAGTTTTTCTTTCCAGTATTCTACAACACCTTCAGTCTTCTCTGAGGCTATTCCAATATATTTTTCTGGATTGACAAGTAATTCCCTCTGCCTGTCATTGAGCTTACTCCAGTAAGGTTTAAGTTCTTCTTTCTCAACTACCAGTTCCCGTAATGTCTCCCCTGATTTCTGGGATTCCAGGGTCATCTTACGCACAACTTCATGGGCGTCAGGATGACCATAGGAAGCAAGTAATATATACAATGGTTCTGCCACAATCATTTCTTTATTCATCTCAAAATTCCTTCTGATGTTTTCATGATCAACCGCCATCTTGCTGAATACCCTGATCAATCTATTGGCAGCTTCCATCAGACCAACGATGATTTCCGGTAAAAAACGTGATGATGCTGAATTTGTAAGGTCCCTCTGGTGTTCTGATAGCTGATCCATATAGACTGTGTTCATCCTGGGCATAAACTCTTTCCAGAGACTCTTTACATTCTCATAGTTAATGGGGTTACGTTTATGTGGCATCGTTGAAGAACCAACCTGATCTTTGTCAAAATACTCCCCGATTTCGCCTATCTCTGACCTCTGTAGATGACGCATATCATCACTGAGACTGGCCAGTACTCCAAAACATGATACCAGAGAATGAATAAAGTCAGTTATATATTCAGGTTCTACTATCTGGGTAGAATGTGTCCCTGCATTTAGTCCCAGTTCACCAAGTACCTCTGCTTCAAACTCCTCAGGGTCCTCGAAAAAGAGGTGACTGGCATTATATGCTCCAACAGCCCCGGATATCTTACCTATCAATAACTGACTCTTAGCTTTGATCTCACTTATTCTATTTCCCAGACGACTTACATATTCGGCAATTGTAAAACCAAAGGTCACCGGTACAGCATGCTGACCATGTGTCCTTCCCACCTGTACAGTACCTTTTTCTCTGATAGCGATTCCCATCAGTATTTCTTCTAGCTCCATTAAGGTAGGAAGAATCAATTCACTACTCGCAATCTTATAACGCAGTGAGTTAGCAGTGTCGACAATATCAAAAGATGTAGTGGTAAAATGAACAAACGGTCTTGCTTCTGGACTGACTTTTCTCTGGATACAGTTTACCAGTGCCCTGATATTATGGCGTGTTCTGCTTTCCTCAGCATATACCTCCTCAGGAATTATATTGGAAACAGCCTCACTAACTTCATTATATACTTTCTCCGAACAGATTCCTCGCTCTGCCAGCACTTTCACCAATGCTTCTTCTACCTTGGCCTGGTATTCTACCTTTGCTTTTTCTGACAAGTACTTTGAATACTTGTTGAAATCCTCTTCACGTAATGAATAACGATGATCCAAAGGGCTTATATTCTCAAAAATGTTACGCCTTATCATCTGTTATTACCCCCTCTTATTTAAGAATTACTACTTATACTTAAGACTTACTACCTGTATTTAAAATTTACTACTTATACCTAAGAATTACTGCCTATATTTAAGAAATCTTACTGTTTAGTAATTACTTTGTTTTAAGTATTACTATTATTTGAACTTATTATTTTTATTTAAGTATTCCTTATATCCCAGTTCTTCCAGTTCTTCCGCGATATTCTCTACCTTTTCTTCCAGTTCCCTCTTATAGTCAGTATATTTCTCTCTTATGTCTTTATCTGCTGTTCCCAGTATCTGTATTGCCAGCAGTCCTGCATTTTTCGCGCCATTGATTGCTACAGTTGCTACAGGTACACCCCCGGGCATTTGAACAATCGAATACAGTGAATCAAGACCACTAAGTTTAGAAGTCTTCACAGGAACACCAATAACAGGCAAGCTGGTAATTGAAGCAATCATCCCCGGCAGATGAGCTGCTCCTCCAGCACCAGCTATAATTACTCCAAGTCCTTTTTCCTCTGCTTTCTCTGCATAATTGTACAGTCTCTCTGGTGTACGATGTGCAGAGACAACTGTCAATTCATAGGGAACTTCAAACTCATCCATTATCATTGCCGCTTCCTTCATAACAGGAAGGTCAGAATCACTTCCCATAATTATACCTACAACAGGTTTCATTAATTAATATGCCTCCTTTAAACTCAATGATTTTTTAGTTTAATCCTTATCTGTATACTATTATTCATCCGTATTTCTCTACCCAATTAATACGTTTTGCTAGTTTTTTATTGTTAGTTTTTAGAATCTTTTATATTACTATTTTATCTCATATTCAAAAAAATCATATCATATATCTACTCTCTGGTCATCATTATTCGCCAGAATCACCGCTGATACTCAGATGCTCACTTGCCCGACAAGCCCTTTTAACGGCTTCTTTCAGTGTTTCTGCAGTCACAGTGATATGACCCATTTTCCGTCCAGGTCTGGATACCTTTTTATCATAGATATGTGCCTTGACACCCTGGATTTCAAGGGCCTTCTCAATACCAATTACTTCTGCAGCGCCCTCTTCTCCTGTTCCCAGGATATTTCGCATCACTGATGGTCTGACTAATGCTGTATCTCCAAGGGGCAGTCCACTTATTGCCCTGATATGCTGTTCAAATTGAGAAGTAACACAGCCTTCTATAGTATAATGACCCGAATTATGAGGGCGTGGAGCTATTTCATTGATCATCAATTTTCCATCTTCTGTAACAAACATCTCTATACAGAACATACCGATCCCACTGAAAACCTCCATTACCTGCTGTGCTAGATCCATTGCCTCTTCTGTTAGCCTTGAAGATATATCTGCAGGTACCCTGGTCTCATATAGAATATTATCCCTGTGCTCATTTTCTCCAACAGGGAAAACGGTTATATCGCCATCTATATCACGGCAAGCCAGCACAGAAATTTCTTTGGTAAAGGGTATAAACTCCTCTACCATCAAAGGAAGTCTCCCGGCTCCCAGTTCCTGATAAGCCTGACCGATTTTTTCAGGAGATTTTATAACATAATTTCCTTTTCCATCATATCCTCCCGTACAACTCTTCAACATCAGTGGATAGGAAAATCTATCTCCAGCAGCTTTAATATCATCTATAGATGAAACCTCAATAAATTCGGGAACTGGAATACCATTTTGCTGGAGAACATCCTTCTGTGTATACTTGTTTTGAATAATCTCCAGACTCTTTGCTGTAGGATAGACTTTATGACCCTCTTTCTCCAGTTCTTTCAAGATGTCTACACCAATATGTTCAAATTCATATGTTATCACATCTACCTTTTTTGCCAGATTTCTAATTGCATTCTCATCATCAAAGTCCGCTACTATATGTTCATCTGCTATACTATCTGCCGGGCAGGAAGCTGTTGGGTCCAGAATTATGATATATAAACCCATTTTTTTTGCTTCCAGTATCATCATTTTCCCCAGTTGGCCGCCACCGATGATACCAATCTTCTGTTTAGTTTTATCCCACTTCTTCCTGACTTTATTTATTTTAGACAAATTCCTAACACTCCTTAATAATATATTTATAATAAACCCTAATTTTTTTCATAAATCGCAGCCTATTTTTCTCAATTTTACAGATTCAAAAAGTACCTTTATACAATAGAGACTCTTCTCCTATCTATTCAATGTTTTAAATCGAAAAGGCTCTTCTCCTATCTATTAAGTGCTTTATACCCGATATCATGACGAATATGGTAATCATTGAAATGGATATATTCAATTCCTGCATATGCCTTTTCGATAACCTCTTCAAAACTATCTCCCAGTGCAGTTACTGCCAGTACTCTACCGCCAGCTGTCAATAAGTCATCAGCCTCTCGTCTGACACCTGCCTGAAATACCATTACATCATCAAGGGAGCAGGCCTCATCAACACCTGTTATCTTCTTTCCCTTCTCATAATCAAGGGGGTATCCCCCTGATGCCATAATTACACAGAGGGCTTTCTGATCATACCATTCAACATCAATATCTGCTAAGTTTCCATCAATAACTGCCTCTACAATATCTACTAAATCTGTCTTAAGCAGAGGTAAAACAACCTGTGTCTCCGGATCACCAAATCGAACATTATATTCAAGTACCTTCGGCACTCCATCCTTAATCATTAATCCACAGTATAGAACTCCTTTATATTCAACACCTTCAGCCTTAAGAGCCTCCAATGTAGGTCTTAATATCTTCTTCGAAATTTTTTCCATCATGGAATCATCTACGACTGGAGCCGGCGCGTAGGCACCCATTCCACCGGTATTAGGACCCTCATCTCCATCATAGGCCTGTTTGTGGTCCTGAGAAGGAATCATGGGAATAATGGTGTCTCCATCTACAAATGCCAGAACAGTAGCCTCTTCGCCAGCAAGGAATTCTTCCACTACAATCCTTGCTCCAGCCTCACCAAACTGTTCATCTAGAAGGATTGACTCTACTGCTTCAACAGCTTCAGATACTTCTCCTGCAACAATAACACCCTTGCCTGCAGCCAGACCATCTGCCTTGACTACAATCGGGGCGCCTTTTTCCTTAATATATGAAATTGCCTGATCAGTTTCCCGAAATACCCTGTATTCTGCAGTAGGTATATCATATTTTTCCATGATATTTTTAGAAAACACCTTACTGCCTTCCAGCTGAGCTGCCTTTCTATTAGGGCCAAAAATCCTCAAACCCTCCTCTTCAAAACGGTCTACGATCCCCGCCACAAGTGGGTCTTCAGGGCCAACAAAGGTAATGTCTATATTATTGCTCCGGGCAAAATTTACTAACCCATCAATATCAAGTACATCAACATCAATGTTTTCCCCCAGGTCAGCTGTACCCGCATTACCAGGTGCAATATATATCTGATCAACTTTATCAGACTGTGATAACTTCCAGACTATACCATGTTCTCTACCGCCATTCCCAACAACTAAAACTTTCATCTGTAACCCCCTGTTATAAGTAATGATTAAAATTTTAAACTGATATGCTTGAACATATTATCCTCAAAGTTCGAACATACTTATATACCCACAATTTATATCCAGACATACCCATGTCTTATATCCATATATATTTATACATATTCAAACCTTATATCCATGAAAATTAAATCTTTATATTAAAGAAATAAATATAGCGCCGCAAAATATAAAATCCCTTATATTAGAAATGCCCAGGCAAGAAGAATCTACTTTCGGTTAATGAGTAGAACCTCCCCGCCTGGGCTTTTATCCCTTCGGTGTGATATAAGACATACCTGTACCGCTCGGACCTGCCATCTTTTTTTCTATGAATACTGCGCTAGATTGTCTAGCTTAACTGAAGAGTTAGATATATCGATCCTCTCTTCACATCACACATAAACATTGCGCTGAAAGATGCGGAACCCTAAGTACACTTCCCTCATAGTCAGATAGTTTACGGCTATCTGGTAGAAACTTGTAGGCCATATTCCCACTTTTATATGAGGTCATATTATATTTTACTATATTTCAGTAGTCATAAATATTTATCTTGATCATTCTCATATCTTGATCATTTTCAAATTTGGTCATTAGTTAATCATATTTTTTTAATAAGTAATCGCATTTTGTTGATTTTGCTAATTTACACTAATATGATAACAGAAGCTCACATCGAAGTCAAATAATAATTTAATCTTTTTTTAATGCATTATAAAACATCTTTACTCCTATTTTGACCAACTTCATTTAACACCACGGAGTCAATAATATGTTTTTGTTTCATAATACTAATTTGAAGAAAAGATGCTATTTGGAAGAGACGACGATATCAGCAAAATGAATAAAAGGCATCAGAGAAGAACCATTATTAATCCTCTCCTTTGATATTCCCTTAATGTTCTGGAAAAGTTCAAAGATATTTCCAGAAATCATCGTCTCCTTGATAGGATATTTTATTTCCCCATTTTCTACATAATAACTGTTTTTGGCAACACCTGAAAAATCTCCATTTGGCGCTGGATGTCCACCTGAGAATCTGGAAAGAATAATACCTTTATCGATACTCCTGATCATTTCCTCCAGTGACCTGTCTCCACTTTCAATTACCAGATTTACACCAGTAGAAGGTCCCCTGTCACAGCCAGTTTTTCTGGAACCATAGAGATCAAGGAGATAATTCTTTAGAATACCATTCTCGAAGATATAGGCGTTTTTATTCACAATACCATCATGCCCAAAATAATGTTTTACTGCAAGCTTATCTGATGCTGGTTCTGTTCTTAAAGAAAACTTCTCATCCAGTACCTTATCGCCTAACTTATCTTTAAAATTAGAAATACCTGCAATCAAATAATAGTTCTGCAAATGAGATAATAGAAAATTCAGCACTTCATTCATACAATCAGGTGTAATAATAAGATCGCCTGTAAATTTTTTATCTTCAATAAGCACTGGGTCAAGATGTTCTACTGACTCCCTTAACAGATAGTTTATAGAACCCAGTTCATAAATTTCTTTTTCCAGTTCCTTAGCAAAAACATTAGTATAGTTAAAGGATGAAGTCTGTTTACCACTTTTTGAGAAGAACACAAGACTAAATAAATATGTATCATTATTTGAATTTAATTTGACGCCATTGGAATTATAGTAATACTTATCTTTATCTATATACTCCAGCGCAGCCTCTTCAATTACTAAATCAGGATAATCCAGTTCTACTTTCGTAATAAAATCCCTTAACCGCCTGTGCATTAATTCAAGATCTAGCTTGCTTTTATCGGCTTCAAATTCTTTCTCAATAAGCTCACTGGCAATATCATGGGCCTCATCCGCCTGTGAATTCCTGGCGTTTTTAATCACCTCATCAACAGCAGCCTCAATAGACTGATCGTCAATCTGATTTATCTGAATAAAATCCTTCTTCTGATCTATGATAGCTGTTATATTTAGATGATATTCTTCCCTGCTCCTAAGTAAACTTATCTCACCATTGTTTATATTCATTTCATCTATAAATCCATGACTAAGGAAAACCTCTGCCTTATCAGCACCCTTTTCTTCCAGCAAACCGAGACATTTATTAAGTAACTCCATATTATTTACCTCCTACATTAACTTTGCATTTGATGGCAGGGCCACCCATACCGACAGGAATCATCTGTTTTTTGCCACACATTCCTCCATTTGACCAGTACATTTCATCTGAAATCATCGTTATGGTCTTCAACATGTCAAAGGCAACACCCGAGATAGTAGTATCCTTGATCGCCCTTCCCAGTTTACCGTTTTTAATCTCATAACCATTGGTTATTCCAAACATAAACTCACTGGTAGAGTCGGCCTGACCATTATTGGTATCAGTAAAATAATACCCATCTTCTATTGAGGATATCATATCATCCAATTTATCTGTTCCCGGTAAAATTGCTGTGTTCCTCATTCTGACCAGGGGTTCATCCGAAAATGCAAAAGCCCTGGCATTACCCGTAGGTTTATCACCCATATCGATAGCAAGGGTCTTATTATTCATAAAGTTCTTAAGTATCCCATCTTCAATAATCACAACATCTTCAGGTACAGTTCCCTCATCATCAATAAAAATAGGTA
This sequence comes from Halanaerobiales bacterium, assembly GCA_046546395.1. Classification (GTDB taxonomy): domain Bacteria; phylum Bacillota; class Halanaerobiia; order Halanaerobiales; family DTU029; genus JBDNGI01. Next base: position 22,985 of record JBKGXW010000019.1, on the reverse strand, counting down.
CCGGACAGACTTCACCGTTGTAATGATTTGCAAAATCAACCATGGTTACAATATCACTGGCAACCCTCTGATTAATAAAGTCTTTAGCTATCGAGCCGCTCTTAACCATATCAGCCTCTGTGGTATGACCGATGGCTTCATGGGCCAGAATACCGGCCAGTTTAGAATCAAGTATAACATCCTTATAGCCTGCCTCCGGGTAGATACCTTCTGATTTTTCCTTAACTTTTTTATATACTTTATCAACTTTTTCATAAAAATCTTCAGGGTTTTCAAAGAAATCCTCGAATTGTCCCAGCCCTCCTAAGACCTCATAGGTATCATAGACCGCAGCATCTTTTTCTATTGAAAGGCTGATATATACCATGGTCCTGGGTGTCATAGTATAGGCTTCGGTTCCAAAAGAAGTAATTAAACTTTTGGCCATATCAAGATTACTTATTACAATGGTATCAGATTTTATGTCCTTATACTTTCCTGTAGTATAATTATGTAAGTCCTTCAAGAATTCCAACATATCTTTTCGCGAAACTCTTTTTTTCTCTGTAGAAAAATCTTTAATTACTTCAAATTTCTCTCCCGGAAGCTGCTTCCTGTTCCTCTGCTCCAGTTTATCCAGTATATAGGCGTTTTTATTTGCTTTATTAATGATTTCTTTGACAGTCTTTTCATCTGTCTCAGGACTTGATGCAAAACCAAAAACACCATTTTTATAAACACGGGCAGAAATACCTCCTGTTGCTGTCTTCCCGCTGTCCACCAGATCACCATTGACAAGTCTTAAAAAAACTTTTCTGTTCTCCTGCATACGTAGTTCAGTATACTCTTCAAAACAATTACTGAACCCTTTCAAATAATCTAAATTCATCTCTTTCCCCCTCCATTTTTTTACCCTTCTTGGTAAACCACTGCACTAATAAAAAATATATACCTTGTAGTGATATCTACTCTCACTCATACTTTTTCCTTTACGATTTTCACTTATATATACACCCTACATTGACATCTAGTTCAACTCAAATGTTAATTTTTTCATGATATGGCTAATACAAGTTTAGCATAATTATTAAAAGAATAAAAGGGTAATAATAATTAAATAATCATACTACATATTCTTATAGTGCGTGTTCGAAAAGTTAGCTCAGTAGATTATATTTCCCAAAACGAAATTAAGGACATGTGTCCATTGAGTGAAGGGAACTATAATTTATGGTGAAAAATGAAAACTTTCCGAACATACTATTATACTAAAATAACAATATTTTAGCCTTATACTAAAATAATGATGTATTAATTAAATTATGATACAATATAGACAATCCTTCGATGTTATTTTTTAATTGTTCTTGAAAGGAGACACATAAATGATAAAAACAAAAATATACGGCACAATTGGACCAACCTCATACCAGACAGACACCCTGGTAAAATTAATTGAAAAAGGTATGCTGGGAATAAGAATCAATCTATCCCATGGGAATCTCCCTACATATAAAAAGTGGATTCGCAATATAAAAAAAGCTGAAGAAATTACAGGCAGCAGGATACCTATTCTTGCAGATGTTCAGGGACCTGAAATACGGACAAATTCTTTAAAAGGCAAAGAAAATAATAATATACTACTGCAGGAAGGGAAAGATATAATACTTACCACCGATATCGGGACTGGAAGTAAAGACTTATTATATATAAACTGGCCAGCTGACCAATCTCAATTCAGACTGGAAGAAAACCTTATGCCAGATCAAATTATACTTATCGATGATGGCTTAATTAAACTCAGAGTAAAAGCAATTGAAAACAGGAAAATCAACTGCAAAATACTTAGAGGTGGACTACTGGGTGAAAGAAAGGGAGTAAACATCCCGGATATCAAGATACCATTACCATCAATAACAGCAAGAGACAGAAAGGATATTGAACTGGGAATTAAGCTGGGAATTGATTTTATAATGTTACCATTTACCAGGAAGATTGATGATGTAAAGCTCCTCAGAGAGTTTTTAAATAGTAAGAATGGTAAAGAGATAGGGATACTGGCCAAGATTGAAAATCAAGAGGGTATTGATAATCTGGAATCCTTTATAAAAGATGTAGAAGGTATAGTGATAGCCAGGGGTGATCTTGGTGTAGAAATTGGAATCACTAAAGTCCCAGTTGTTCAGAAGGAAATCATCAGACTATGTAATAAGTATAATAAACAGTCAATAGTTGTTACACATATGCTGCAGTCGATGATAGAATCTCCCCTTCCAACCCGGGCAGAAATAAGTGATATAGCAAACGCAGTACTGGACGGCTGTAATGGAGTAATGCTAACCGGTGAAACTGCTGTGGGTAAACACCCTGTTGAAGCAGTAAAAATAATGTATCAAACAGTCTATCAGACAGAAAAATGGAAGCAGAACTAATATCTGCTTCCTTCTCTAAAATATTATTTAGTTGCTTATCTATTTTAATTACTTACTTATCTATTAATCACTTACCTATCTATCTATTAATTACTTGTCTAATTTGTTAATTGTTTTCTAACCCCTACTAACCCCTACTACCTGGTTTGACTGCTTCTTTATTTTTTGCACATAACGGGCAGTTTTCCGGTTTATACACTTCAAAATTGAAAGATATCAGAGATTCAAAGGGTACTCCAAAGTCAACCTCACCTGCACTGCGGTCAATCAGGGATGCTACAGCCACAAGCTCACCCTCATTCTGATGGATTAGATTTATTACCTCTTTTACAGATCCTCCTGTAGTAACTACATCCTCAACCAGAAGTATCTTTTGACCTGGATATATATCAAAATTCCTCCTTAATTCCATATCTCCATCTTTTCGTTCAGCAAAGATTCCAGGTATCTTCAGGGCCCTGGCCATTTCATAGGCAACAATTACCCCTCCCAGTGCTGGGCCAATTACTAATTCTGGCTCATATTTTTCAACCATACTGGCTAATTCACTGCAGAATTTCTCTGCTAAATCTGGAAATCTCAATAATAGGGCACATTGAATATATGCACTACTGTGAAGACCTGAGGATAATGAAAAATGACCTTCCAGTAATGCCTCGGACTCCTTTAAATCACTGATCATTTCTTCCCTTTTAATCATAAAGCCTCCTCCATCTCATTAAGTATTTTTTCGGCTGCTTCTGCAGGATTTTCAGCCTGTGTAATCGGGCGGCCGATTACCAGATAATCAGCACCTTCCTCTAATGCTGCTTTTGGTGTCATAATTCTTTTCTGATCTCCCTTACTTGCCCACTCAGGTCTTACCCCGGGACAGACTGTTACAAACTGACTATCACATTCATTTTTTATAATAGCTGCTTCCCGGGCTGAAGATACTACTCCGTTCAATCCTGCCTTTTCTGCAAGTTTTGCTCTTTTTAGTACAGCTGCTGCAGGTGTATAATCAATGCCAAGTTCTGCAAGATCTTTATCCCCCAGTGATGTCAAGACTGTAACACCGATTACCATAGGCATTTCCAGGTCCTTTTTCTCCGCCTCATCTCTGGCAGCCTCCATTACTCTTTTCATCCCCTCAGTACCGGTAACATGAATATTAAACATCCAGACATTCTCTGCAACTGCTCGTCTAGCAGCAGCAGCCATTGTATTAGGAATATCATGAAATTTGAGATCAAGGAAAACCTTTTTATTAACAACACTCAGATAATCCAGCACCTTACCCCTACTGGCTAAATACTGTTCCAGTCCTATCTTAAAAACATCGACTTTGTCCTGTAACTTATCAACTAAATATTTCAACCTGTCCTCATCAGAAGTATCCAGCGGAACGATTAGCTTCTTTCTCGCCTTCATAGTGTTTTTCTCTACCATTTTTAATTTACCCCCTGTAGTTCTTTATTATAATACAACAAATTAAGCCCGAGAAATTTATATTATCAAAATAAGAAAAACCTCTACCTGTACAGTAAAGGAATAATTTATATAAGTAACATAGTAATCTTTTATTGTTTACTTATCTCTAATTTCTATCATAGTTGAAGTTACCTATCTTACCTTTACTGGACTCACAGGTCCAACTTAAAAGGAAAAAATATTTAAATTTTGTTTATTATATTATATAGCCTGGCTTTTGTCAATATACCTGACATTTTTATCTGACCATAACATAAGCATTTATTCCTATTTTCATAAATAAACACTTGATTTTTTAGTTAATTTATTTTATAATGTTAATAAAAGTAGTTACTATTACTTGTGAGGAGGTGTAGTTATGAACAAACTAAAAGCTTTAGATTGGGTTGCTTTAATTCTTCTAATTGTAGGTGGCTTAAACTGGGGACTGGTTGGGTTGTTTAGTTTCGACCTCGTAGCAGCTGTTTTTGGAGATATGTCTACCTTATCAAGGATTATTTATACACTGGTAGGATTAAGTGCAGTTTACATAGCAGTAATCTCCCCAAAACTAGTTAAAGAATAGAATAAAGTTACAATAGTCATATAAAAGAAATTTTGAATAATTAATTATAATTATGAAATCCCTGAGAGAAGCTAACGGACATGCTTTTGTCAGGGTTTTTTTTAGTACTTTTAAATTGTCTGATTTTATATATTCGTAGTAAAATTGTCGTCTGGCTACAATTCTCTGTATATGTCTGGAACTAAATATATGTTACAGCTCAGATATAATCTCCTCTAACTGATTATTGTATTTGACATATAGGTAATGATTCCTGAGTTCTTCTTTTATATCTCCTTTATCCAGAAATTCGCCACTATATGCATTCAATTTCGCCGCAGGACGTGATTTATTTAATTCATCCTTACTATCATATAAGGCAGATAACCTTTCATATAGCTTTTGATTACTTTTCAGGAGATATTTTTGATGATATTCTTCTGCAGCAGTAAATATGTCTATCATACAAACCCTGGTCTGGATGTCTTTGTTCTGCTCTATCTGGGTTTTCCCTTTTGCCTGGATAAATTTACCGGCTACACTTTTATGTTCATCAGTATTATACAGAATTAAAGAACGATATTGAGAGGAAACAGCCTCCCTATATGGATTATGATTCTCCCAGAATATTTCCAGAAGTTCATCATAGTCTATTATATCCGGATCATAAATGACATGGACAGTCTCAGCGTGGTTTCCCAGGTCATGATAAGTAGGATTCTCCTTTTCACCACCAGCGTAACCTACCTCGGTAAAAAAGACACCTTCCAGTGAGGCAAATAAAGCCTCAGGCTTCCAGAAACATCCCATAGAAAAATATGCTTCCTGCAGGAAATTTAAAGAATTTGAATTAATACAATATCTTAAACCAGTAGGCTCTGGACCATCCTTGAATACATGTCCCAGATGACCGCCACAGCGATTACAGTATAGTTCTGTCCTTTCCATACCCAGACTTCTATCTTTCCTTGTTCCCACAGCCTTTTCCGACATCACATCATAAAAACTGGGCCAGCCACTGCCAGAGTGATATTTTTCAGATGAAGAAAACAGCCTGTTATTGCAAGCAGCACAGATATATATCCCCTGCCTCTTATTATTATAATATTCATTGTGACAGGCTCGCTCAGTACCTCCTTCAACCAGCACTTCATATTCTTTATCACTTAATTTCTTTTTCCAGAATTCTTTATTTTTCTGAATTATAATATTATTTTCTCTGTTCATTGGTAAGTCCCCCCTCATATTTGAGATTAGCTGACAAAACTAAATATCAGATTAGGTGATTAAACGAATGGTTAAGCATATTAAAGAAAGAAATAACTGCAATTTTATTGTAGTATAATAACAAAAGTGTAATAATAATAGTAATAATAAAAGGATTCATGAGTATAGAAAGCTGTCTTAAGATTATGCAAGATCTATTTTAGCTTTTAGATTTTTTCACGGCTTTAAAACCAGAGATTACATCGGTGATTTCCTCTGTAATACTGTTCTGCCGATGTCTACGGTACTTTGATTCTAATTCACTCAATCTCTCATCTATATTCTTCTCAGCAGATTCCATAGAAGAAAGACGGCTGGTATTTTCTGAGATCAGGGACTGGCAAAAAGTACGGTAAAGAGTAATGAAGATATATTGTTTAACTAGGTCAGAAAACAATGTATTGCAGTCCATAAAGACCTGTGGTATAGACCTTGAATTCCACTCTACTGAAGTAATCAATGTGTCAGCTTTAATAGGATAAAAGGTTTCCTTAGTTTCTTCAAAAGAAACCCCTTCAGTCGGTTTGTTAAAATAAAGTATAATCTCCTCTAGTGTGCCTTCTTCAAGATTTTCATCGATCTTAAATAGCAATTTTTGCACTATTGATATAATTCCTTCCTCTGTCTGTGGAATTGAAAACGTACTTGCAATTTGATGATATTCTTCAATCCTGGGGATAATTCGCTGTCCAATTACCATTACTTTTTGATTTTTTTCGGAATATATTTCCTGCAAGGCAAAGTTTGCTATTCTTTCATTAAACTTACCCGCCAGGCCATGATCTGATCCAAAAATTATATGGAAAATATTCCCTTCTTTGTTTTTCTGGATAATGGACTTCTCAGTTCTATTCTTCAATGTCACATAAAGAGCCATATCCAGAACATCTCTATAACTCTGCGAGGCCTCAGCAGTATCCTGAAACTGCGCTATATTGGAAGAGGCATGTGACTTCATTGTTCTTATTACAGATTTGAGATCTTCAGCCGATTCCATTCTATCCTTTATTTTGTGCAGTGTTTCCATCATAATTCAACTCCCATGATGATCTGTAATCAAGTGACTCATCTTTCATAATTATCTCAAAACTTAGCACTCCGAAATTAAACTAAAATTTTTCTCTAATCAATTAATAATTCTTCCGGGGCTTTATCTAGACTCCCCCTATAACTCATTCTTGATTTTTTCTTCCATTCGCTGCAGCAAATCATCCTTATATTCATCTTCAAGCTCATCTCTATTAAATACTTTGTCCTGAAATCTATCCTCTTCAGCAATAAAATCCTTTATTATACTTTCGGCCTCATTTATTTTCTCCAGTGGAATATCATCCAGAACACCCCTGGTTACTGCCAGCAAAACAGCAATTTGCTCGCTTACATCGAGGGGTATATTCTCAGGTTGATTCAGAGCAGCCCTAATTCGCTTTCCCCTTTCAAGTGTTTTCCTGGTGCTTTCATCCAGTCTTGTTCCGAAACTGGAAAAGGTTTCGAGTTCTTCAAATTGAGAATAGGTCAATTTCAAGTCACTGGTAATCTCTCTATAGGCAGGAAGTTGTGTTTTTCCACCCACCCTTGATACTGATTTGCCTATTTTAACTGCAGGCAGATTACCCTTCTGAAAGAGATTTGGAGAAAGATAGATCTGGCCATCTGTAATAGAAATGAGATTTGTGGGTATATATGCAGAAATATTCTCTGCCTGGGTTTCAATGATTGGCAAAGCAGTAAGACTTCCACCCCCATATTCGTCCTTAAGATGAGTTGCCCTCTCCAGCAGCCGGGAATGAATATAAAAGATATCACCCGGGTAGGCCTCCCTGCCCGGGGGCCTTTCCAGCAATAAGGAAAGCTCTCTATATGAGCGGGCATGTCTGGTTAAATCATCAAAAACCACCAGCACATCGCGACCCATCTCCATAAAATATTCTCCCAGAGACATAGCCGCATAAGGAGCAATATAGGATAAACCCGGTGGATCCTCAGCCCCGGCAATCATTACAACTGTATAATCCATTGCGTTATTTTTTTTCAAAGTATCCACAGTCTTTGCCACAGATTCTATCCTCTGACCCATGGAACAGTAGATACAGATTACATCATTATTCCTCTGATTAATAATTGTATCAATGGCAATGGTAGTCTTACCTGTCTGGCGGTCACCAAGTATTAATTCACGCTGCCCCCTGCCGATGGGCACCACAGAATCTATCACCTTAATCCCTGTCTGAAGTGGTTTGGTGACAGGGGCCCTGTGCAGTATAGGGGGTGCTTCTCGCTCGATTGGCAATCTTTCTTTGCTGACTATTTCCTCACCTTCATCCAGTACTTCACCAAGGGGATTTATAGATCTCCCCAGTATATCTTTACTTACCGGGATATCGGCAACCTGGTAAGTTCTGGTTACCGCTGCTCCGGCTTCAATATCTTCAAAACTACCCAGCAGTATCACACCGGTATAAACAGAATCAAGGTTAAAAGCCATACCCATTGTATCTCCAGGAAACTCTATTAATTCCTGATTTTTAACACCCTTTAAACCCTTTATAATGGCGATACCACTATCAATTGAGATTACAGTACCACTTTCTATTAAAAATGATTCTGAATAATCCTCTTCCAGGGCTTTCCGGACCCCTTCTGAAACACAGGAGACCTGTTCTTCTAACATAAAATCCCCTTCCTTCCTTTTCTTAAATTCACAACATCAAACATTAGTAATTATCTCTTCAATATTTTTTTCCACCTGATCCAAATATTTTACAATACTATAATCAACAGTTAAACTTTCAAGTTTGAGCCTGTATCCGAGAATAAGGTCTTCTTCTATCTGATAATCTATTTCTTCAAATCCTTCAAGTAATTGATCTAATCTTTCTTCGATTTTTTCCTTACTACTTTCTTCCAGTTGATGAGAACTATATAAAGTTACTTTTTCCTTACTATATTCTACTTCTTCTTTTATATTCTCTCTATCTATTGAATCGAGCCTATCAATAAAGAGTTTAAGAGATTTATCTATTAAATCTTCATCTGCCACCATTTTAAGTACATTGGAGGCAATTCTTACTGCATTTTTACCCAGTTCTATCCTGACATTCTCCAGAAATCTTTCCTTCTCTTCTTCAACTTCATTCAGGTAATCCCGGCGTTTCTTTTCAGCTTCCTCTCTGTATTGTTCAAACAGTTCATCTCTCTTTTCTGCTGCCTCCTGCTCTGCCTTTTCAATTATCTCTTCCTTCTCATCCTCAAGGCTTTCCATTTTCTGTTCATATTTATCTATCAATTCATTGGCTTCATTCATCTTCTCATCAGCCTTTTCCCTCTTATCCTGGATCTTACTTTTCCTTTCTTTCATTGCTTCAGTTACAGGTTTATAAAAGAGTTTCTGAAGAATAAAAAGGAGGATAAAGAAGTTTATTACCTGAGCAATTATTTCAAACCAATTAATCTGCATATTATTACCCTCCAGTCAGTCTGCATATTATTACCCTATTACCATATTCCAGAACGGATTGGCAAAGAGGATTATCATCGAGATTACAAAACAGTATATAGCTGTTGATTCTATCATCGCGAGTCCTACAAAAAGAGTTCTGGATATCGTATTGCCTTCATCAGGCTGCTGTGCCATAGATTTAAGGGCTTCAGCAACAGCTCTACCTTCTGCAAGCGCCGGTCCAATAGAACCAATGGCTATTGTCAATCCTGCTATAATTATTGATGTCATACCGATTAAACTAATTGAGTCCATATTAATCCCTCCCAAAATTTTCATTATATTTTCACTAAGTTCAGTAAGTCCACCCTGTTTACCTTTATATGTCTATTATGTTAAGTCTACTAAAATACTTAACTGTTTACTTTGTTTACTGATTACACTGTTTGTATGTTCACTATCAAAATCTTGTATGAACGATAATGAGTTTGCAAATGAATTCTATTTCATCAAATATACCTTGTTTTGATTATGCCGAAGGTAATTTGATCTTTTGTTGCTTCTTAAATGAAGGAGTAACTGAGCAACCTTAATGTCAAAATCAGGGTTAGCTTTAGGTGATTTAGACTCTTCCATGAGTAATGTAACAGCAAACTTAAATGGTTCCTTTAAAGACTGTTTAAATATGGAGTGCCTGTGCCGCAAAATTATCGCATGTTTTTCACCAACTGATTTGGAGGAAAACCACATAGATTTATTGAACTCAAATATATGTGAACAAATTTATTGCCATGAGCAAATTCATCATATTATTAGAATCCAGGCATATAAAGATTTAAACTTCAACTTCACTATTATCTTCCCTTTTCTTAATGACAGAGGCAATATATACTATTGCTAATATAGCAAATATATAGGCCTGAATCACCCCTGTAATCAGACCAAGGGCCTGAATAATTACAGGAAAGAAGACTGGAATTACACCCAGTAAAATTGCAACTATCAAACTGGCGCTCATTACATTACCATAAAGACGTATTGCCAGAGAAATTGTTCGAGATATCTCACTAATAATATTAAATGGAAGCATAAATATAGTCGGCTTTACATATTCCCCAAGATACCCCTTAATCCCCTGGCTGGAAATACCATAATAAGGTACAGCAAAGAAAACACAAAGGGCCAGAGCTATAGTTGTATTCAGTGATCCAGTAGGTGAGAGAAATCCTGGTACAATTGAAAGTACATTTGAAACAAGTATAAAGATAAAGATGGTTCCTATAAATGACAAATACTTACCTGGATCTTGACGGCTTATTTCCTCTATCTGATTCCTCATAGTTATTATTAGAGACTCGAGGATATTCTGCCCCTTTGTTATCTCCTCACTTCTTTTGATGTTCCTCCGGATAAAATATGTAGTAATTCCCAGCAGTAAAATAACTATCCAGGAGTAAACCAGAGTTGCCGTTATTCTAATAAAGCCCCATTCAAAATAAACAATTTCACTGGGATCTATATTCATAAAATCACATCCTCTCAAGATTCCTTTTTAATAGTCATGTCTTTCTTCATAATATATGTCATGACAAGTTTGACCAGTATAACCCCTGCCAGGGCAATTAAAACCCTCCTGTAATCTCCACCCATGATAAAATACAGACCTGTAAGCAGCACTGCCATTCTTAAAACCGTACTTATCAGCATCAATAGAGCAGGACGTTGAACTGTATTAAGCTGTTGAACCGTCCAGTATAAACCACCAAAAAATATGATTCCAAGCATAATTCCTCCCAAAAATGATAAGATCACTTTATTGCTCCTTTCAAATTTAATAATTAATTCTTCTTAATCAGCAGCTATCAAGACAAACCGGTATCAGGCAAAAAACTATTTTGTATTTTCGCATTAATTCAATCTTCCTCGCTCTTCTGTTTAACCCAGTACCAGGCATTGATACATCCAATTATAACCCCAGCAAATAAGAGAGTGAGTGTCCAGGAAAAGTCTGATTGTAATTTACCATCAAGATATACACCCAGGGCAATACAGATTACTGTAGGAATAGCGATAGACCAGCCTACAATACCAAAAACACCTATACCAAAAAGTATTTCGTTACCTTTCTTTCTGGCCTTTATCTTTTTAACAACATCCTTTTCTATCTTAGCTAAAAACTTCTCCTGGCTCTCTGAATGTTCTTCATTACTAACACTTTCCTCCTGTTCCTGATCATGTACATTATCTTGACCTATAACATTGTCCTTGCTTCTTTCATTATCCCGGCCTTTTTCATTATCATGATTTGGTTCATTATCCAAGCTGTTTCCAGCATTATTAAATTTTCTTTGCTTCTTTTCCTTCTGATCAGCACCTGTTAAATCCTCATCAGTACTCATGATATTCCCCCTTAAGTCTCTATCTCACTATATCTCCGAACCATATCCATCTCCAGTTTTACCAGTACCTCTCTGGCCTTTTTTTCCCTTTCATCAAAGGAGTGGAACTTTTCCTTGACCATCAGCTCAAGCTCATCTAGTGAATCACCTTTTATAGCATTAAAACAGGATATATAAACATAATCCCCCTGCTTGACAAGCACCCCCTGATCGATTGCATAGTATCTCTCCTGGTTTTCCAGGTCAATTATAAGAATACCCGGCTGCAATCCCCAGACAACATCAATGTGTTTTGGCAGTATCTGAAAGGACCCTTCTGTTCCAGGTGCGGTTATCTTATTAACCAATTCATCGAGAATAGTTTTATTTGGAATCATCAATTTAAGTCTCATAACAGTTCTCTCATTCCTCTTTGTCATCAAATTTTAAAATCTATCATATATCTCTTAAAGTTAATCTCCAGTTACTCTTTAGCTTTATCACTTATTCTCTAATCCTGAGCTGTGTTCCAGATATTATGACTTATCTGCTTCTCTATCTTTGCGTTTCTGCTCAGCTTCTTTGATATTCCCTATCATATATAAGTCACTTTCGTCATAATCCTGAAACTCACCCTGTAGTATTTTTTCGCAGCCTTTCAGGGCATCTTCCAGGTCAACAAGCTTTCCTTCAATACCTGTAAATCTCTCAGTTGTAAAGAAGGGTTGTGTCAGAAATCTTTCCAATCTCCTGGCCTTTTTGACAGTCTGCCTATCTTCCTGCGACAGTTCTTCCATACCCAGCATAGCGATCATATCTTTCAAATCATCATATCTCGAAAGTGTGTTTTTTATCTCCCTGGCAATCTGATAATGTCTTTTCCCGACAACTGTTTCCGTGAGCAATTTTGAAGAAGACTCCAGCGGATTTACTGCAGGATAAAGTCCTTCACTTGCTTTTTTCCTGGATAAAACCACAGAGGCAGAAAGATGAGAAAATGTATGTGTTGCAGATGGATCAGTAAAATCATCAGCCGGAACATATACTGCCTGGATCGAGGTTATCGCTGCAGATGAAGTACTGGATATCCGTTCCTGTAGTTCTGCCAGTTCTGTAGCAAGGGTTGGCTGATAACCAACCCGTGAAGGCATCTTTCCCATCAGACCAGATACCTCTGATCCGGCTTGAACAAAGCGAAAGATATTGTCTATCAATAATAAGACATCCCGTTTCTCTTTATCTCTTAGGTATTCAGCCATAGTAAGAGCAGCATGACCTACCCTGAATCTGGCACCAGGAGGCTCATTCATCTGGGCAAAGATAAGTGCTGCATTTTGCAGTACATTTGTATCCTGTACCTCTCTATATAGTTCCTCTGCTTCACGTGAACGCTCTCCAATCCCACAAAATATACTAACACCCTCTGTCTTTTCCGCAGTATTATTTATCAACTCAGTAATCAGTACAGTTTTCCCTACACCAGCTCCACCAAATAGTCCTGCTTTCCCGCCTTTAGGAAGTGGAGTCAATACATCTATCACCTTAATCCCCGTCAAAAAGATCTCATCAGAGGTTCTTCTACGTGAAAATGGAACAGGTTTCTGATGTATTGATTTGTATTGAACATCTCGTAAATCTTCATCTTTACTGTCTCCGTGTTTGCTTTCATTATCTTGGTTTTCTTCATCAATACTCTCTTCAGCATTGTTTTCTTCATCGCTTTTCTCTTCATCATTTTCTTCATAATGACTAACTTCATTATCATTACTGTCTTGATCATTACTATCTGCATCATTATTAACTGAATCATTATTGACTGAATCATTATTTCCCCTGCTTGTATTTCTATTTTCATTTACTTTTTGGTCATTTTCTCCTTGTTTATTGTTCGTCTCAATCTTATCAAGGCGGTTACCAAAAACGTCAAACATTTTACCCACTGTCTCGATTCCAACAGGTACCTTAATGGGCTCAGTTGTATCTATTACAACATCTCCCCTGCCTATTCCTGCGGTAAAGGTAAGGGCAATCGCTTTAATGGTTTTATCATCAACATGAGAATTGACTTCCATTACTATATCTTCTTCATCTTCTACTACCAACTTATTTCTAATAGCAGGAAGCTTATCATCAAAAACTACCTCGATAACTCCACCCCTTATCGTTTTTATGTGTCCTTTAGTAACAGCGTTCATAGATCGATTTCTCCTTTCTATTAAAAACTCTTCTTTTTTCTTATCTTAATCAATTGAATCACAGCTATAGGTATTACAAAACCCATTGAAATAACTGGCCAGAGATACAGCGGAATCGCTGTAGTTGAAAGTATTTTCTGCAACAAGGGATTATAAACGGTAAGTACCTGTAATATTGCACTTAATATTAATGCTATCCAGAGGTATCTGTTTTTAAAAACTGAACTTTCAAACCCCGTACCCATTTTCCTCCGTGCATTAAACACATGAAACAACTGACCAAAGGATATAACTGTAAAGCTGATTGTCCGACTTAATTGAAGGGGAAAGTTCGCATTTAGACTAAGTATATATACAATTAATGAACCGACTGCCATAATTGTACTATGAACAAACAATTCTATATTAAACTCACTATTGAGTATCGATTTGTCAGGGTCACGGGGCGAACGCTGCATTACATCTGGTTCTGGTTCTTCCCAGGCCAGTGACAGAGCTGGAAATACATCTATTACTAGATTTATCCAGAGTATCTGTAGTGCCAGCAGTGGTAATGGCAATTGCAGCACAATGCCCAGGAATATATAGATTATCTTACTCAAATTATTTACAAAAAGAAAGTAAATGAATTTCTGGATATTATCAAAGATAACCCTGCCTTCCTTAATAGCTTTTACTATAGTACCAAAGCTGTCATCAAGAAGTACCATATCAGAGGCATTACGAGCTACTGATGTCCCTCTCTGTCCCATAGAGACCCCTATATCAGCTTTTTTTAAAGCAGGTGCATCATTTACACCATCCCCGGTCATAGCTGTTACTTCATCTGATTTGTTCAGGACTTCTATGATCTGTAATTTGTTTTCAGGTGAAACCCTGGTAAACACAGAAGTTTCATTGATATTTTCATTGAGTTCATCCCTGGACATATTTGATATTTCCTGACCGGTTATAGCATCACACTCATTATCAATGATTCCTACCTTTTCAGCTATCGAAAGAGCTGTATCAGTTTGATCACCTGTTATCAGTTTTGTCCTTATACCTGCAGACTGTGCCTCTTTTATAGCATGCTTAACCTCTTCTCTAGGGGGATCTAGGATACCGGCTAACCCCAGAAAAGTTAGTCCTGATTCAATAATCTTTTCAATTTCCTCCTCAGAACTTATTTTGAACTCATTACTATTTTCATTACTCTCATGGCTATCTGTGCTGGTTTCTTTTTTGTTAATGGACTCTTCACTATCAATAGTGTCATTATCTTCATTTATACTCATACCAGCCCCTTCTGCCCCGGAACTGGCACTTCTATCACTTGATTTTATTTTTTCTTCTGAAGCATAGGCAACAGCAAGAACCCTTAATCCATTACCTGCCATCTCTCTATTCTTATCTTCAAACTTCTCAACTCTTGATTTATTTAATTTCTCTATATTATTGTCAATATATATAGTATCACAGAAGTCAATGACCACCGATGGAGAACCCTTCAGGAATATGTAATTGCCATCTTCAGGAATATGATAGGAGACCGCCATATACATCCGTTCTGAGCTAAATGGTATCTCGGCTAGACGTTTGGCACCCTCTTTCTCCATTTCTCTTTTATTAAAATCTGCTTTCCGGGCCGCCGTAACCAGTGCCCCTTCAGTAGGCTCACCAATTACATTCCAGAGACCGTCTTCATTCTTATCCAGAATAGCATTACTACAAAAGGTTCCCGCTTTCAGGAAAAGGGCAAGTTGCTGATCTTCCTCCAGATCAATTTTCGTATCTTTGTCCGGATTTTCTTTGCCTTCTTTTTCTTCCTGGCCTTCTTTATCTTCTACTATAAAAAACTCTCCTTCAGGCCTGTAACCACTTCCACTAATCTTTATCTTTTTATCGAAAAAATATATTTCTTTCAGTGTCATCTGATTTTCTGTAATAGTTCCTGTTTTATCTGTACATATGGCGGTAGTTGAACCCAGAGTCTCTACAGCTGCCAGGCGTCGTATCAACGCATTGTTTTCTACCATCTTATTCATACCTATGGCCAGTGTGACTGTAGCAATAATAGGTAAGCCTTCAGGTATAGCAGCAATTGCAAGGGCGATACCTGTCTTTACTGTATCTATAAAGGGGTTACCTACAAGGATACCAAATATGGTTATCAAAACTGTTATTACAAGAGTTACCTTGATCAGTTTTTTACCCATATCATCCAGTCTCTCTTCCAGTGGTGTTTTCTTTTTATCAGTATCTTCCAATAGTGTTCCAATCTGACCCATCTCAGTATCAGGCCCGGTTTGAGTAACCAGTACAGTTGCTGAACCTCTGGATACCATCGTCCCCATATAAACCATATTTTTTCTCTCAGCCAGCGGAATTTCTTTCTCAGCCTGAAAACCTGAATCCTTGCTTACTGTTTCTGATTCACCGGTAAGAACAGATTCATTTATTGACAAATTACTCGATTCCAGAAGTCGCCCATCTGCACTTATCCTGTCTCCCTCTTCCAGTAGTATAATATCACCCGGCACCAACTCCCCGGCATCAATTTCCTGCACTTTAGATGAACGATTAACTTTAGCAGTAGGTGTAAGTATCTCTTTCAGAGACTCCATAGATTTCTCTGCTTTATACTCGGTAACAAAACCCAGAATAGAATTAAAGATAATTATACCCAGTATTGCCAGCCCTTCGATATTATCTCCTATAATAAAAGCAACAACTGCAGTAATAAAAAGGATAACAACCATCAAGTCTTTAATCTGGTCATAAAATACTTTCCAGGGAGAGACCCCCTTACTTTCTTTCAATTTATTTTTACCATACTTATCCTGCCTTCTCTTTACCTCTTTATTGCTTAATCCATCTTCTGGATTGCTATTTAATTCTTCCAGCAACTCATCTATATTCTGTCTGTAATATTTTCTTTCTTCAGAAATGGCCCTTCCCCCCCTTCAATTCCCGTAAAAATATCAAATATAAATATAGAATATATTGTTCATTATCACCATCATTAACATAAATGAGGCTGTCTCGGTTAAGTTAGGTAATTAATATTTCTACCCATTATGATATATAGAAAATTAGCTTGATTTAAAGAAAAGGGGGTTACCCCCCTTTTTCTATAAAGCAATTTACTTTCTGGATAATTCTATAAGCATTTAATAGCGGAAAACAGCTGCGATTTCAGCATCATCAGGCATATTTTCTTCTTTTATTACATAAACCTCTCCACCATGTTTGATAGTTTCCCTGGCAGCAAAATTCATAAGATCATTGTGCATGTCGTCTTCGGTTATTGTAAGCTTGTTTTCATCAGGATCAAAGACTCCCCATTCTACTGTGTTTTCTTTGATCATTAGATAATCTACCTTGCTGAAATAGGAAGCAGATACTATTTCCTCTATCTGATCTGATATTTTACCAGTACTTTTCAAATCATTATAATGGCTTACAAGCCTTTCTTCATAATTATTAAAGTAATCTTTTGCTTTTTCCAATGACTTCCTATGTATTTCTTCTTCAGTCAATTTATCAGGATTCCCATGAACAAATTCATCCAGTAAGTATCCATAAGAATTTATCTTTTGATAAAGAGGGAACAATTCCTTAACTGACATAACAATTAATGGTGCTTTTTCATTTCTGAGCTGTTCATGTAAACTAGCATTAACTTTCCGTAAATATCGCAATAAATCTTCTTCATTATCCTCATCTGTTACACCATGACCATGAAATATTGCCTCAGTCCCTTCAGCTCTCTGGGTATGAAGTTGAATACTTTTTTCTGGATCATCATACTTTAGAACATCTGCCAGACTTTCCGGCATATCTTTTATTTCAAGTTCAAGCACACTATCCTTTGTGCACTCAAAGACCCTATTTGAATTTCTACTTAAAGTAAGGACATAGTATTTCCGGTCATTTAATATCTCTGGAATCAATTTTTTAATATTAAAGTACTCGCCTACAAAAACCCTATCTTTAATATTTATTGGAAGTCGATAATATTTAAACCTCTCTGGAGATATAAATACCACCAGACCTTCACTCTGGTTTTGCCAGAATTCCCTGTCTTCATTGAGTTTATATGCATTTTCAAGGAATTCTTCTACCTGAGTTGAGTCATAACCCCAATATTCTATAAGCTCTTTTCCGGCTTCATTCAGCTGGTTTTTAAATTGAATTCTCATTTTCCTGACCTCATTACCAGAAGCCTTTACAGTTGACATATAGATTGATACACACGGTTCTTCTTCATTATCAATTAGTTGATCAATATTATTTTTCGTAAGTTTATCCACAATAGCCCTCCTTAGTCTATTACGTCCAATGGATCTTCTCCATAACCTTGGTGATATACTAAGATACTTTATCACAACAAATATTTATTCAAAAGATTTCTTAATATTATTGTATGAAATAAAAGTCTGTAAAGCAAACCTATTAATTTATCCTTAATAATAATTATTACTAATCTTATCCCATTATATCCTATTAGCTGTACTATTCAGCGAATACTAATGTTTATTAAGGCAAGTACCATAATTACACTTATAATTAGCCTGTATATTTATTTAAGATAGTATTTATCCGTCCTGGAGTTCTAAATAAGTCTAATTTAATATTATTAGTTATTATTACTATTATCCGGTGTTATTTTTCTTTGACTATCACTAACTTTCTTCATATAATTAAAGTGGAGAGTGAATTTAGTCAATTTCTAAAACTTAAAAACTGAAGGGAGATGAGATTATGCCTCGTAGTGATGATGTCATTAAACAGAGTGTTGAAAGCCAACTGGAATGGGATACCCGTGTTGATGCTAGTAATATCAGTATACGTGTTGATAATGGTGTAGTTACACTGACTGGCACAGTGCCAACTTACAGGGCCAGTCGTGCTGCTGAAGACACAGCCTGGATTGTAATGGGAGTTACAAGTGTAATTAACAATCTACTTGTAGAATATTCAAGTGATATAACAGTTCCTGGTGATGATGAAATTAAAATAAACGTAGAAACAATACTTAGTGCCAATCCTGATATTAATATACTCGACATGGATATCTCTGTTACAGGTGGGATAGTTACACTGGAAGGATCTGTTGACTCTTACTGGAAGATTCTTCATGCAGAAGAACTTATCTCAAATCTACCAGGAGTCCTGGGAATCAAAAATAATCTAGCAGTTGTTCCTTCGAGGGATATAGTAGATGAAACCATTGCCAGGGATGTAGTTGATGCCCTGGAAAGAAATGCATATGTTAATGAAGATAACGTGACTGTTAAAGTAGATGATGGAGTTGTAACTCTCTCCGGAACTGTATCTTCTAGCTATGCCTTAAATGAAGCAGATATCACAGTTTCTTACACACCCGGTGTTAAGATAATTAATAATAACCTTAGAATAAGGTAAGTCTTCAGAATTGAAACACACTCCATTTAGAGAATTAGACTGGAATTAGATATTAAGTAACCTCATGTATAAATACAGAAAACAGGTAATTATAGAAGTACCCGGTATTATTAATCCGGGTACTTTTTCTTAATATATTGTAAATCCTCATTTTTTTATCAGTCTTTATATCCTATTCATCTGCCTACATATACTTACTTAACAAAATCTGCCTTTATATCCTTATTTTAATTTAATCTGTTTTTATGTCCGTATTTGACTCAATCTATTATCGTATTACAATTTACAATACTTGCTTCTACTCTTTACTATCAGTCAGATTATAAATAACATCTATTACACTATCCGGATTGAGAGACATTGAGTCAATTCCCTCCTCTACCAGGAACTTAGCAAACTCAGGATAATCACTGGGGGCCTGTCCGCAGATACCTACCTTTCTGTTTTTTTGATGGGCAGTATCTATCAAATCTCTTATTATCTTTTTTACCGCAGGATTACGCTCATCAAATAGATCCTGCAATTCATCTGAATCACGGTCAATACCCAGTACCAATTGAGTCAGATCATTTGAACCAATGGAAAAACCATCAAATCTCTCTGCAAACTGTTCAGCCAGCAAGATATTAGAAGGAATTTCTGCCATTACGTATACTTCAAGGCCATTATCTCCCTGTACTAAACCATTGTCTTTCAGCACATCCAGTACCCGGTCCGCCTCTTCCACTGTCCTGACGAATGGTACCATCATTATTACATTTTTGAATCCCATCTTGTTCCTGACGTATTTTATCGCCCTGCATTCCAGTTCAAATCCAGCTCTATACTGTTCACTATAGTATCTTGAAGCACCGCGGAATCCAAGCATCGGGTTATCTTCTTCAGGTTCATATTCTTTTCCACCAATAAGATTTGCGTATTCATTTGTTTTAAAATCACTCATCCTTACTATTACATCTGCGGGATACTGTGAGGCAGCTATTTTAGCAATTCCTCTGGCTAATTTCTCAACAAAGTATTCCTCCTTATTTTCATAGCCCCTGGTAATTTCCTCGATTTTTTTCTTTACACTTTCTGACTCAAGATTATCTAGATTAAGCAGGGCCATTGGATGCACCTTAATAATATTATTGATAATAAACTCCATCCTGGCCAGACCGACCCCACTTGAAGGTAGTCTCCACCATCTGAAGGCAGCTGCAGGACTGGCCAGATTAATCATCAATTCAGTATCAATATCTGGCACCTCATCAAGATCGATTTCCTTTTCCCGAAAGTCCAGAATACCCTGATATATAATTCCCCGTTCTCCTTCAGCACAGGAAAGGGTTATCTCCTGGCCATTTTCCAGAATATCTGTAGCCTCCTCAATTCCGACAACTGCAGGTACTCTTAACTCACGACTAACTATAGCAGCATGTGAGGTGCGCCCACCATGTTCAGTTATAATTCCGGCAGCTTTTTTCATGATAGGAACCCAGTCCGGATCAGTCATGCCTGTAACCAGTATTGAACCCTCTTCAAACCTATCAATATCATCAGGGTCCTTGATAATCTGAACTTTACCGGCAGCTATTGCCTCACCAATAGCCAGACCGTCAAGTATTTTTTCCCCTTTTTCTTTTAGACTATATGAATTCAAAACTGCTTCATCTTTCTGTGATTGTACAGTCTCAGGTCGTGCCTGGATAATAAACAATTTATTAGTCTTACCATCTTTAGCCCACTCAATATCCATTGGTTTCTGGTAATGATCTTCAATATGTACTGCCCATTCAGCAAGTTGTAGGATATCCTCATCAGAAAGAACATAGGAATTCATTTCATCGCGTGAAGCATCTATACTTTTGGTAGTCTTGCTGTCATCGCTGGCATAGATCATTTTCTTTTCTTTTTTACCCATTTCCTTTTCCACAATAGGTTTGTATTCTCCATCCGCAAGAAGTGGTTTATAAACCATGTATTCATCAGGAACAACGGTACCCTGTACAACTGTTTCTCCAAGTCCCCAGGCTGCATTTATCACAACAACATCTCGAAATCCCGTCTCAGTATCAAGTGTAAACATAACACCTGAGCCTGAAGAATCTGCTCTGACCATCTTTTGAACGCCAACTGATAATGCAACCTTCTCATGATCAAAACCCTTTTCTTCTCTATAACTAATTGCTCGATCGGTAAAAAGAGAAGCAATACATTTACGACAGGCTTCTAACAAATCTTCTTCACCGGTAATATTAAGGAATGTCTCTTGCTGTCCAGCAAAACTGGCTTCAGGAAGATCCTCAGCCGTAGCACTACTGCGAACAGCTACATCCAGTTCATCTACCTGATACTTTTTAGATAATTCCTGATAGTATTTTCTGATATCGTCTGCAATTTCAACAGGGAAACCTGAGTGCCTGATCATCCGTCTAATATTCTTTCCGGTTTTATCAAGACTCTGCTCTTCACTTTTCCATTTATCCAGTTCTTCACTAATCTTGTCTTCCAGTTCATTTTCATTAATGAAGTCCCAATAGGCAGCAGCAGTTGTAGCAAAACCATCAGGTACTCTTACACCCTTATCTTTCAATACAGTTATCATTTCACCCAGTGAAGCATTCTTACCTCCAACAACTTCTACATCATCAGAATCCAGCTGATCAAACCATTTAACAAACTCTTTATCCCTCATAATATATTAACAACCTCCTCTAAATAATAAAGTACATTAAATAAATCGACATTAAGATTTAATAATGTACTTTAATATTATCTATATTTATATTATATGATAAAAAGTATTTCTTTTCAAATTAGTTATTATTATCAATAAGACCAACCTATTCTAAGATTAATTAAAAGACTCCAGAAATTAACTCTTTAATTGTCATCCAGAACCTGTTACCCTTCCAGGACTTTCTTTTTTTTCTTTAGATATGCAGCAAGATATACAAAAGGTGTATCCAGTACAGCTACTATCCATTTTAATATATAAGTTGTTATCAATATATCCATAAATACATTAAACTCATAAACACCCCAGAAAGCAATAAAACAAAAAATAAGTGTATCTAGTAGTTGAGATATCATTGTTGATAAGTTATTCCTTATTATAATTTGACTAAACTTAGGGAATTTCTTTTTCCAGAAATGATAAGCCCAGACATCATGGGTCTGGCTAACTAAATAGGCAGCCAAACTTGCAACTACCACTCTGGGAAAAAAACCAAAAATAGTAGACAATGCTTGCTGTGAAAAATCAGATTGATGGGGTGTAAAAGCCAATCCAATCTGCATAAGAATTGTTGCTGAAACCAATATAAAGAAACTAACATATACAGCTTTTATGGCTGCCTTTTTCCCGTAATTTTCGCTTAAAATATCAGTTACAAGAAAAGTTGTTGCATACACAATATTTCCAAGTGTGGTCACTAGTCCAAATAACTCAATTGTTTTAATAACCTGTATATTAGCTATAACACCAGCCATTGCTATCCAGGCAAACAAACCAAACTTGCCAAATAATTTGTAAGCTATTGTAATTAAACTGAAATTAACTAATAATAATATTATCCAATATATAAAATTCATAATTATCATCTCCTTAGTTTTGTTAGGGCAGGATTTTGCGAACTGCCATTAAAATATATAATTTAAGCCTCTTTTAAATAATGTAGCAAATACAAAGACTTTAAAACTACTCCTGTTTATTTTTTATTCTAAAAAAATCTTATATCAAAAATCAAAGGAATTCACGATACTATGCAGCTTATCCTGGTACATCTTCCTCAATTTCTTCAGATTCTCTTCTGAAAAAAGACCTTTCTCTGCAATCATCTTACCAATTGCCTTTAATTCTTCCTCAGTACTTGCCTGTTGAATATT
>JBKGXW010000018.1:0-38166 GCA_046546395.1 Halanaerobiales bacterium | reverse complement strand
GTGAGGCCTAATCGAATATGGTCGTCTGAATCAACATACCAATACTATGAATGAATTTTAGAAAATATAGAAGAAAATAAATAGGGTATTGCTGTTTAATCAGAATACCCTATTCTTCTTTGCTTTCTCTACTGGATTTATACCTTCATGATGATTTATTCATTCTTTTGTCATTTCAATTCTGATATCAAAGTTATCGATATCAAATTTTCCTATAAATTATAATTATAATAAATGGATTATGACTATAATTGAACAATTAAAGTCTGTTGATGCTCAGAAAAAAATATTTTCCTGAAATATATACAGGACTATATTTCTTATAGATAATAATAGTGTAATTCTCTTAATAGACTATTAAGATGTCTATTTTTTCGAAAAATAAATGTGTCTTGATAGATAAAAGTAAAGAGGTGGTGTAATAATTGAATATTAGTGATCTGGAGAAAAAGACAATAACAGAGTTGCATAAGTTAGCACGGGAACTTGAGGTTTCTGGATATGCACAGATGCGGAAAAAGGATCTTATCTTTGCCCTTTTAAAAAAAGAGACAGAGAAGGGTGGAAATATTTTTGCAGAAGGTGTGTTGGAGGTTATTAATGGAGAAGGTTATGGATTTTTGAGGCCATCAAAATATGTCCCTTCTACAGATGATATTTATATATCTGCTTCACAGATCAGGAGATTTGATCTAAGAACAGGTGATGTGGTATCAGGACAGGTCCGTGAACCAAAGGATTCTGAAAGGTACTATGCCCTGTTGAGGATTGAAGCGGTCAATTATCAGAACCCTGAGAATGCGAAAGACCGTTCTTATTTTGAAGATCTGACACCCTTATACCCTGAGGAAAGGCTAACACTTGAACATCATTCCAATGAACTTTCAACCAGGTTAATTGACCTTATTTCACCAATTGGCAAGGGACAGAGGGGGCTGATTGTATCTCCTCCAAAAGCAGGCAAAACCGTTCTTCTGCAGAAAATTGCCAACAGTATATCCAGTAATTATCCTCAGGTAAAAATGATGATCCTACTGATAGATGAGCGTCCGGAAGAGGTTACAGATATGAGGCGTTCTGTGGATGCAGAGGTAATCAGCTCAACATTTGATGAGCCACCTGAGAATCATATACAGGTAGCTGAACTGGTGCTTAAAAAAGCCAAGAGACTTGTTGAACATAAGCATGATGTAGTTGTTCTACTGGACAGTATTACTAGATTGGCCAGGGCTTCGAATGTGACGATACCTCCAAGTGGGAGAACTCTTTCCGGTGGGCTTGACCCAACTGCCATGCATTTCCCCAAGAAATTCTTCGGAGCGGCCCGTAATATAGAAGAGGGCGGCAGTCTTACTATTCTGGCAACTTCACTTGTTGATACAGGTAGCCGGATGGATGATGTGATTTATGAAGAATTTAAAGGTACAGGTAATATGGAAATCCACCTTGACAGGCAGCTGGCTCAGCGCAGAATCTATCCTGCTATCGATATTCAAAAATCTGGTACCAGACGGGAAGATCTGTTGTTAACTGAAAATGAATTAAAGACGATCTGGAAATTAAGACAGGGTATCAGTAGGTCTGATTCCTCTGATGTTATGAATTCGATGATCAAAAATCTCAGAAACACCAATTCAAACGAAGATTTGCTGGTTAACCTGAATAAGATTTTTAAGGGATAACAATTGGCAGGAATGATGCAAAGTGATTGCTTAAACACTGTCTCGCATGGATATAGCCATTGCTTAAACACTGTCTTGCATAGATATAATTCCTGTGGTATAATATATTAGTTGAAAACGGTAGAAAGAGGTGATATTTAGTGAATAAAGAAATACATCCCGAAATGAAGGAAACAACTGTTATGTGTGCATGTGGAGCTGAGTATAAGACAAAGTCTGTTAAAGAAGATATACATGTAGAAATTTGCTCCAGCTGCCATCCTTTCTATACTGGAAAACAGCGTAAAGCTGCCAAAGGTGGTAGGATTGAGAGATTTAATAAAAAATACGGCCTCTCTGAAGAAACTGAAGAAGAGTAATGGTCGATTTCTAACCGGCAGGGCTGTTAAGAGGCTCTGCTTTTTTTTACTAAAAAGACGGAAGACTGTTTTCGATAGTGAGCGCAGTAGGGGGCGGAGCGAACAAAAAGCGGATGAAATATAATTGTTCCGGCCAATATAAGCTAGCCAGGCTAACTTATATACATGAGGATAATGGAGGAAGAGTATGTATAAAATTAATAATAGTGGATGGATTGAAATAATCAGTGGACCCATGTACTGTGGCAAGAGCGAGGAATTGATCCGGCGTATAAGACGTGTCAAAATCGCTAAACAGACTGTTGGGGTATTTAAACCAATGATTGATAATAGATATAGCAAATCGGACGTAGTTTCTCATAGTGGAGATAGTGTTCAGGCCATACCGGTTAATCATCCGAAAGATATTTTAAAAAAGACAATTGAATTAGATGTTGTCGCTATAGATGAAGTTCAGTTTTTTGCAGGAGAAATATTGGAAGTGGCCGAAAGTCTGGCTGATCAAGGGAAAAGAGTAATACTTGCCGGGCTTGATAGGGATTTCAGGGGAAAGCCCTTCGGTTCCATGCCTGAACTACTGTCAATGGCTGAATATGTGGATAAACTTCATGCTATCTGTGTTATCTGCGGCAATCCCGCTACCAGAACTCAGCGATTAATAAATGGAGAAGCGGCTTCCTATGATGATCCTGTGGTAATGGTTGGTGCCAGCGAGGTATATGAGGCTCGCTGCAGGAACTGTCATAAGGTAGTACGATAAGAGAGAAGAATAATGCATTCTTCCTGGTAATTTAAGATTATTATGGTTTTGCTACAGAGTAAAAGGAGTGAAAAAATGAGTAAAGCTCAATATGGTGGGCAGGCAGTTATTGAAGGTGTTATGATGAGGGGCAGCAATGACATTGCTATAGCTGTCCGTAAAGCCCCGGATGATATAGTTTTAAAAAAGATGAAAGTAGATACTATTGGTGATCGATTTCCTTTTTTAAAATGGCCTTTTATAAGGGGGATAGTAGCCTTGTTTAGCTCCATGACAATAGGTATCAAATCTTTGACTTATTCAGCCAGTCAGGCGGCTGAAGAGGAAGAAGAGGAGATTAAACCACTGGAGATGATTATAAGTATTGTTGTTGCTTTTGGTTTTGCTATTATGCTCTTTGTTGCTTTACCTGCGGGTATCATTTCTTTACTGCAGCCCTATATAGAAAATAATGTTATATTAAATCTGACCGAGGGTATAATAAAAATTACTGCATTTTTAACATATCTCCTTGTAATATCAAGGTTGAATGATATAAAGAGGGTTTTCATGTATCATGGGGCTGAACACAAAGTGATTCATGCCTATGAAAAGGGCTTACCCCTGACTGTAAAAAATGCCCAACAGTTCAGCACACTGCACCCGAGGTGTGGAACAAACTTTATGTTTATAGTTATATTGATGAGCATATTTTTCTTTTCATTTTTCGGACGGCCGCCATTACTGGAAAGGATTCTTTATCATCTTATGTTGCTACCTGTTATTGCCGGTACATCTTATGAAGTTATTAAACTGGCCGGCAGTGAGAGTGTCAATCCGATTATTAGAGCCCTTGCTACTCCGGGCTTATACCTACAAAAATTGACTACACGTGAACCAGATGATTCTATGCTGGAAGTGGCCATTACTGCACTTGAAGCAGTTTTGCCAGATAGGAAAGAGAGGGAAGAAAGTGTTTGATTTAAATGAAAAATTAGCAGAAATAGAAAATGAATATAAAGAATTAAATAGAAAACTAAGTGACCTTGAAGTTATCAATGATACAAATATGTATCGAAAGTTAATCAAAAAACACGCCAAAATCAAAAAAATTGTGGATAAATATAAAGAATATAAGGCTGTTTTAACCGGGATTGAAGAGGCTGAATCTGTTCTGGTTAATGAAAAAGACCCGGATATAATCGAACTGGCAAAGATGGAGCTGGAAGAACTTCAGCCTAAGAGAGAAAAGTTTGATGAAGAATTACCTATTCTTTTACTGCCAGAAGACCCGGATGATGAAAAGAATGTCATTGTTGAAATCAGGGCAGGTGCCGGTGGAGATGAAGCCGGTCTCTTTGCTGCAGATCTCTATAGAATGTACATTCGTTATGCTGAAGGTAAAGGGTGGAAGTCAGAGTTGATGAGTGCCAGTGATTCAGGAGTCGGTGGTTTTAAGGAAGTCATCTTTACCTTAGAGGGTGATGATGTATTCAAGTACATGAAATATGAAAGCGGAGTCCACCGTGTACAGCGGGTTCCGGCTACAGAATCCAGTGGGCGTATTCATACTTCTACTGCCACGGTTGCAGTAATGCCTGAAGCCGAAGAAGTAGAACTGGATATAGATCCTAATGAACTTAGAATAGATGTATATAGATCCAGTGGTCCCGGTGGTCAGAGTGTAAACACCACTGATTCTGCTGTGCGGATTACCCATGTGCCTACTGGATTGATTGTCTCATGTCAGGATGAAAAGTCTCAGCACAAGAATAAAGCAAAAGCGATGAGGGTATTGCGTGCCAGGTTGAAAGAAAAATTTGAACAGGAACGCCAGGCGGAAATTGATGAGGCTCGCAAGAGTCAGGTTGGTACTGGTGATCGCAGTGAGAAGATCAGGACCTACAACTTTCCCCAGGGTAGGGTCAGTGATCACAGGATTAATCTTACGGTTCACAAACTTGATCAGATTCTTAATGGGGACATGGATATAATTGTTGAAGAACTGATAAATGAAGATACAGCGAAAAGATTACAGAAGGTGTAACCCTTGAATATTAAAGAAATACTTTCAACTACGGTTGACTATTTCAAGAAATATCAGGTCAGTGAACCGCGCCTGGATGCAGAAGTTCTTCTGGCATATGTCCTGGATAAAGAACGGATTCAATTGTATACTAATTATGATCTTCCGCTGAAAAAAGAGGAACTGGCTGAGTACAGGGAACTGGTTTATCAGAGGGCAAGACAGATTCCTGTGTCATATCTGACTGGAAAAAAAGAATTCATGTCTCTGGTCATCATTGTAGACAAAAATGTATTGATTCCCAGACCTGAAACAGAACAGTTAGTGGAAAAAATCATAGAGTATTGTCAGGAAAATGATTTAAAAGAGCCAAATATTGTTGATGTAGGAACCGGGAGCGGAGCCATAGCTGTTTCTCTGGCCTATTACATAGAAAAGTCCAGAGTACTTGCTGTAGATATATCTCAGGAGGCTCTGGAGATTGCTGGATTAAACATAGATAAGTATCAATTGAACGACAGGGTTAAGGTAGTCAGGGGAGATCTGCTTTCGCCACTGCTTGCGCTGAGTAAAGATAATGTAGATATAGTAGTATCAAACCCACCATATATTGACAGGAAGGGTATGGAAGAACTCTCCGGGGAGGTAAAAAAGGAACCTTCCCTCGCACTGTATGGAGGGGTTGATGGACTGGACTATTATCGGAAACTTATTCCCCAGGCCAACAATGTTCTTAAAAAAGGTGGCTTACTGGCTCTGGAAATAGGATACAATCAAGGTAAATCGATAAGGGAATTGTTTGAT
Organism: Halanaerobiales bacterium; assembly: GCA_046546395.1. Taxonomy (GTDB): domain Bacteria; phylum Bacillota; class Halanaerobiia; order Halanaerobiales; family DTU029; genus JBDNGI01. The sequence goes on along the minus strand of JBKGXW010000018.1, from coordinate 32,556 downwards.
TCCTGCTGGAAGACTGTTTCTATTGAGAAAGACTATTCGGGTCATGATAGGATGGTCTTCGCCTGTCGTGGGTAATCCTCTTAATGAGATTTTTACTTTCTGAGGGTAGGAATAATTATTAGTCTAAAGCAACTATTATACTATAGTAGGAGCAATAGCAATTCATCGCGAACAAAGCCAGACAGACTGAATAGGGAATTAGCTTTTTTCCGTGAATGAATTTATGGCTAACCGGACTTTAGTCGTATATATTATCTCCGAAAGTTGCGTCAATAACACTATAGACACTGAGGGAGATTTTAGATGAAGAAATACAACACAGAACTCTACAGAGTAGATTATAACTTAATAGAAGACAATAAGCTGGAGGCCCTGAAAAAACACAAGGCTGTAAAAGAAGCAGCGGAATTATTAAGAAATGGAGAAGTAGTTGCATTTCCCACTGAGACTGTCTATGGTCTGGGTGCTGATGCTACCAATGAAGGTGCGGTAGAAAGGATTTACCTGGCCAAAGGTCGACCACAGGACAATCCGCTAATTGTTCATATATCAACCCTGGAACAATTAACAGAGATAACAGAGGGTAAAGTGAGTACAATGGTTAAAGTGATTATCGATGAATTCTGGCCTGGCCCATTGACCGTTATCTTAAATAAAAACGAGGTAATTCCAGATAGGACTACAGCAGGGCTTGATAGTGTTGCTGTCAGGATGCCCGCTCATCCTTTAGCGAGGGCATTAATAGAACAAACCGGCAAACCTATTGCTGCTCCGAGTGCCAATATTTCGGGTGCACCCAGTCCTACCAGGGCATTTCATGTGATGAATGATTTGAAAGGTAGAATACCTCTTATTCTTGATGGAGGGTCATCATGGGTAGGTGTGGAATCTACTGTAATAGATGCCAGGAATGATCAACTGGTAATACTTAGACCTGGAGGGATCAGCAGAGAAGAAATCGGAAAAGTCCTGGATTCTCAACAGCTCATAAAAGCAGGGGTAAAAATGGACAGTGGGCTTTCCGGGGAGGAGAATGGAATTAATATAGAAAAACCGCGCTCTCCCGGTATGAAATACAGGCATTATTCTCCAGAGACTCCTTTATATATAATTGAAAGTGAGCAGAAACTTTCAGAAATACTGGATAAGGGAGTTGATAGAAGCATTGGCTTTATCCTGAGTACTGAAACTTACAATAAGTATCAATCACAGCTTGACGGGTTAAAAATAGTTGAGATGGGTTCACAAAAGGCCCCGGATATAATAGCAGCGAAATTATATGATATACTAAGAAGTATAGACAAACTATCCCTGGAATCTGCCTATATTGAATCAATTCCCCAAGAAGGAATTGGTGAGGCTGTAATGAATAGAATATCTAAAGCCAGCAGTAGAGAATAGTGCAGAGATTCATAACATATATATAGATTATGATTTGATAACAAACAAGCAAGGGGAAGATTGTTTTGAGTATATGGGAGACATGCGCACTTGCAATTGCTCTGGGTACCGACGCTTTTTCAGTTGCAGTAGTATGCGGTATTCAACAGTTTGCACATAAAAGTATACTGAGGATAAGTGCTGTAATAGCTATATTTCATATTGCAATGCCTTTGATTGGAATATATGGAGGTAAGTTTATACAGAACATGATACTGTATTTCTTTAAAATTGAAGGCGGGCTGGATAATATCCTGAGTCTAATAGGAGCAGGGTTACTTATCCTGATTGGATTTTATATGATTATTGAGAGATGGATTGAAACAGAAGAAGAACTCTGCAATTTTAATGTCAAGGGATGGGGATTGATGATCCTGGCATTTAGTGTCAGTGTAGATTCTCTTTCTGTTGGTATAAGTCTGGGTATGTTAGGTAATGTTAATGTTATCATTACTATTGTAATCGGTATTGTGGCCGGTCTGATGATGGGATCCGGGCTTTATTTTGGTTCAAAAGTGGGATATTTTCTGGGTGAAAAGGCACAGTTTATAGGCGGGATTGCTCTAATATTTCTGGGTGTTCACTTTGCGGGTTGGATTTAGCTTAGGAGGGGATAGATATGCCGGAAGTACTCTTTGTCTGTACAGGTAATACCTGCCGCAGTCCTATGGCTGAAAAGATATTTAATAGCTTAGTTGAAAAAGATAGTGATATGAAAGATTGGAAAGCAGTATCGGCTGGAATATCTGCCATTCAGGGACAGGCAGCAAGTCGACATGTCCTGAAAATTCTTGCTGAAGAGGATATTGATGTATCTACTCACCGGAGCCGACAGATAAGTGAGAAGCTCATAGATGAAGCAGATCTGGTTTTGACTATGACCCGTCACCATAAAGATATTTTAAATCAGATTTTCCCGCAGAGCACAGATAAAGTATATACTTTGAAGGAATTTTCTGCTAAAGGAAGAAGTTATGATATAATAGATCCATATGGTCAATCTGAAGAGGTTTACAGGAAAACACGCGATGAGATTAAGAATGAGATAGAAACTATTTTAGTAAAAATGAATCAATTTATTGTTTTTGATGAAGGTGAATCAGTAAACTTGACGAATAATAAGTATAGAGGTGATGGAATGAAGATTGCAATTGGTTCAGATCATGCTGGTTATGACCTGAAAATGGAAATTGTCGATTACCTGGAAAAAGAGGGTTATGAATATATAGATATGGGAACAGATAGCAGCCAGTCTGTTGATTATCCGGATTATGGATATAAGGTGGCTACTGCGGTCGCTGATGGTAAAGTTGATAAAGGCATATTGATATGTGGTACTGGTATAGGGATGTCCATTACAGCCAATAAAGTATCAGGTGTAAGGGCAGCACTCTGTCATGATGTGTTTTCTGCCAGGGCTACCAGAAATCATAATAACAGCAATGTGCTGGCCATGGGTTCGCGGGTTGTTGGAAGTGGACTAGCAATGGAAATTGTAAAGGTATGGCTTGGTGAAGGTTTTGCTGGAGGACGACACCAGGACAGAATTGAAAAAATAAGTAAAATTGAAAGGGGAGGATTGTAAACAATATGAGTACTGTCACAACATTTGATCATCCTTTGATCCAACACAAAATAGCACTAGTAAGAGACAAGAATACAGGACCAAAAGAATTCAGGGAGCTTGTAGATGAGATTGCTACATTGATGGCATATGAAGTAACAAGGGATCTCCCCCTTGAAGAGGTTGAGATAGAAACCCCTATCCAACGGACAAAAGTTAATATGATTGAGGGTAAGAAACTGGGTATAGTGCCCATTCTACGTGCTGGTCTGGGTATGCTTGATGGTGTACTCAAAATGATACCGACAGCAAAGGTGGGACATGTAGGTCTTTACAGGGATCCGGAAACCCTGGAACCGGTAGAGTATTACTGTAAGATGCCCACTGATGTAGAAGAGAGGGATTTGATCGTTGTTGACCCTATGCTGGCAACAGGCGGTTCAGCTTCTGCTGCTATAGGTTTTGTTAAACAGCGTAATCCTCGCAGTGTTAAATTTATGTGTCTGATTGCTGCACCCGAGGGTATCAAGAGAGTACAGAAGGACCATCAGGATGTAGATATTTTCGCTGCTGCAGTAGATGAGAAGTTAAATGACCACGCATATATAATTCCCGGATTAGGCGATGCAGGTGACCGTTTATACGGAACTAAGTAATCCAGATATTGCCTTTGCTTATTTAAAGCTTGTTTGTTAAGATGAGAGTTGGAAAGAGGGGTGCTAAATGCAAACTTATCTTGGTGCTTTTGTAATAAGCCTTGTATTAGCTTATTTTTTCACGCCGCTAGCAAAGAAAATTGCTTTAAGGATAAATGCGGTTGATATGCCGAGTAATAGAAGGATAAATAAAGAGGCCATTCCTACAATGGGTGGTATAGCTATATTTATAGCTTTTCTAATTCCTGTTCTATTATTATCTGTACTCGATACAATTATGTTAGGAATATTGATAGGTGGTACCATTATATTGTATTTTGGTATTCTTGATGACTTATATGAGATCCCACCATGGCTGAAGTTACTGGGACAGATTATAGCTGCTTCTGTTTTAATTATATCTGGAGTAAAGATAGAGTTTATTACCAATCCCTTTGGAGGAATGATATATCTTGGATACTGGGGAATTCCCTTAACCCTGCTCTGGATAGTTGGTGTAACCAATACAGTTAATCTGGTTGATGGGCTTGATGGCCTTGCTGCTGGAATAACAGCTATTGCTGCATTGACTTTGTTTTTTGTAGGTTTACAGGAAGGCCAGACTATTGCAGCGATTATGGCTTTATCCCTGGCAGGTAGTTCCCTTGGATTTCTGAAATACAACTTCAATCCAGCGGAAATATTTATGGGAGATACCGGAGCCATGTTCTGCGGTTTTATACTTGCGGCAATCTCTGTTTCGGGTGCCCTGAAAAGTGCCGCTGCCGTGACATTGATAGTCCCTGTTTTAGCACTTGGTGTACCGATTTTTGATACTATATTTGCAATAATCAGGCGGATATCTAACGGAAAACCTATCGGAGAGGCTGACCATGGTCACATACACCATCGCCTATTGGCCCTTGGGTTTAACCAGCGACAGGCTGTATTAAGTGTTTATGGAATAAGCATAGGACTTGGTTTTATGGCATTAATAGTCAATGGATCTACTTTTCATGATGCAATAACTGTGTTATTTATTGTAATCATATTACTGATATATGGAGCATGGAAATTGGGGATATTTACTGTTGAAATGCCCACAGAGGGTGTCTTTCTGGAAAATTGATTCATTCTTTGTTTATTAGTATAAGTTTGGATTTACCGGTTAAATCCAGCAAGTAAAATTTTATGAAATTATTAACTTTATATTTGCATTTATAAGATCCGGCTTTTTTGCCGGGTTTTTTTAATACAATCTTGACTTTAATAAGTTTATATGTTTTAATTATATATAACTGTTAATCCAATAATATTTGACAAAAATAAATCTGAGTCTAAATTCCGTTCAGGAATACGGGGGACCCATATTTGGGGCTAATCTGGTTACATAAATTAACTTGTTTTCACTTTAAACCGGAGGGAGACCTTTTACTTCCAGCCCGTCAGCTAACCTCGTCGACTATAGAAGGGCAGATACTGGCAAGATGTATGCAAACTATACACTACAGTTTATCTGTAGTGCTTTTTATTGCCCAGCACGATATGTAAGGTATCCGCTATAAACAGGCATGAAATATTTAAATTACTAAATACTTAAAGTCATAAAAAATTAAATTACTATTCTCAATACTAAGGAATTAGTTGACTTAGGTTTTTGACGGGTTTATAATTATATAATATGGGATTATGGGTTTAATATAAATATAAAACTTACATATTGGAAAAACTATCAGAGAATCTATTGAGAAATTTATCGGAAAACTAATAAAAATCTATAAGGAAATCTTTCAGCAAAATAATTAGAAATCTATAAGATGTTATAGAGGTGTTTCTATGGGGAAGAAAAAAGATAACATATTTCAAACTATAGGCCTTTTAACACAACTGGGTATTCTAATGATAGTAAGTATAGGTATTGGCTACTGGTTCGGAAGTCTGATTGACAATTTCATAGGTGAAAGTATAATTTTCAGGCTTGTTGGAATTTTACTCGGTGTTATTTCAGGATTTTATTCCAATTATAGACTAATTAAGGGGTATATAGATAATAATAAAGATAGTTCAAAATGAGTATATAAATAGCTGCTACAAAAATTAGTTTTCTAATGTATTACAATCATAAATGCAGTACTAAATACTATATAAGGGAGGTATCAATAAAAATGAATCCAGGTCCACAACATATAACATATTTATTTGGGATTGAGAGTTTACCTATTACAGATACATTAATTGTTAGCTGGATTATTGTTATATTACTAATAGTATTTACAAAATTAGCTACAATGAATTTAAAGTTAATACCTGGTAAGCTTCAGTCTGCCCTGGAAATACTGGTTGAGGCGATACACGGTCAGATTGAGCCTATGCTTCCGGGAGAGGGATGGAAATATTTCCCGTTGATTGCGACGATGTTTATTTATGTAGGTGTATCTAATCTAATCAGTTTAGTGCCTATACCCGGGAATGTAAGTCCGACCAGTGACCTGAATATGACTGTAGCACTTGCCTTAATTATCTTTTTTGTAAGTAATATTGATGCTATAAAGAGAGCAGGATTATGGAATTATCTGAAGGGATTTGCTGAGCCTATGCCTTTCCTGTTGCCTATAAACATAATAGGTGAATTGGCTAAACCAATCTCCCATTCATTTCGTTTATTTGGAAATGTAATTGGGGGCGGAATCATTATGGCACTATTATATTCAGCGGCACCATGGCTGGTTCCACTTCCATTTCATTTCTGGTTTGATATTTTTGTAGGATTAATTCAAACATTGATTTTTGGTACTATTGGTGTTGCTTATATAGCTGTGGCAAAAGACTAATGATTATAGGAGTGTTGAGATATGATTGACTTTTCACCGGAGCTTGTTGATTCAATTATAAAGATGGCTTCTTTTATAGGAGCTGGTGTTGCTGTTATTGGTGGACTTGGTCCTGGCATCGGGATGGGTTATGCTGCCGGCAGGGCAACAGAGGCTGTCAGGAGACAACCAGAAGCCCGCGGCCCTATTGTCTCTACCATGCTACTTGGACAGGTTATCTCCGGTTCAACCGGTATATATTCACTGGTAGTAGCCATGTATTTAATATTCAGTTAGATATTAATTAGTAGGTGATAAGATGAGGGAAATTGATGACCCTATAAAATTACAGAAGGAATTAATAAAAAAAACATACATTGTATCTGCTTTCCCGATTATCTATACAGCAATACTGGGAAAGTACTCTATCCTACTGGGGTTTTTACTTGGATTGGTCATCAGCACCTTAATGTTAAGGTTAAAGTTCCTTAATATCTGCCGTTCAATAGATATGCCGGAAGCAAAAGCAGAGAAATTTATAAGAAATCGCTATTTTATTGAATACTTCATATATTTAGTAGTCCTTGTAGTTTCTGCCCGGAATAATTCAGTGAATTTCCTGGCAGCAGCAATCGGGATGTTTATGTTAAAATTTACAGTTTTAGCCTGGGCCTTTTTCGAAAATATAAGAGATAGCCTGGATAGAAATATTAAGTCTTATAAGAATTAATATTTTCAAACATATTATTACTGAGAAGGGAGGGTTAACTATGGTAGAGTTTTCTCCGGCTGTGATAGATACAATAATCAAAGCAGCGGCTTTACTTGGAGCAGGTTTTGCTATGATCGCTGGTATTGGTCCTGGTGTTGGCCAGGGGTATGCCGCAGGTAAAGCAGTAGAGGCTGTGGCCAGGGACCCTGAATCAAGAGGTATTGTTGTAAACACAATGTTAATTGGTCAGGCAGTTGCTGAGTCTACAGGTATATATTCACTGGTTATAGCGATTGTTTTAATCTTTGTTATTTAAATATATTATTGATGAGGGGGAGAAAGTCCCTCTCATCATTATGCAATTATCTAGATAAGTATTTTATGTTATATGTGTTTTAGATAATACTTTCAATTAAAATAGGTTTTTAAGGCAAAGGCTAAAAAAATTTAAAATAATTATATATTCCTAAGATGAATACTAACAGGGGGTGAAACAAATTGGTTAATCTTAATTCTACCTTGTTATGGCAGGTTATTAACTTTTTTGTAATATTGTTTCTTTTAAAAAGATATTTATATGACAAAATAATAGATGTTCTGGAAAGCCGGGCGAATAATATTGAGAATGATCTAAGTACTGCTGAAAAGACACGCGAAGACGCTGAGGCCCTGAAGCGTGAATATGAGGCGCAGCTGAAAAGTGCCCGGGACGAAGCCCAGAATATTGTTGAAGCTGCCGAAACAAGAGCCAGGAGGAAGGCCAGAGAAATCATTAAAGAGGCTCAAGAAAAGGCTGAAAATATCAAAGTCAACAAGATGAAAGAAATAGAGCAGGCGAAAAAGGAAGCAGTAGAACAATTACGCAATGAAGTAGCTTCTATCTCCCTGCTTGCAGCCAGCAAATTGATTCAGGAAAAGTTGGATCAGGAAAAACACAAAAAATTGATTATGAATTATATAGGCAAACTGGATAAAAATAAGTTAGGTGAATTGCAATGATAAATAATGAAGCAGCCCTGAGATATAGTAGTGCTTTATTTGAAATGGGTAGAGAAAAGGAAACCCTGATATCTTTCCAGGAAGACCTGAACAAGGTAAGGGATTTGATAAAAGATAATCAAGACTTTGAACATGCTTTTTATCACAAAGAGATATTAGTAGAAGACAAAAAGGCTATTGTAAGACAGATATTTGAGAAAGAAATCTCAAGCGATGTTCTGAACTTTATACAACTTTTAATAGATAATAGAAGGGAAGAACATATTAAAGATATAGTTAAGAACTTTAATATACTGGTTAATAAAGAAGAGGCTATAGTAGAGATAGAAGTTATAACTGCCGTAAATCTTGGCGAGGAACTCAGGCAAGAGTTACTAGATAAATTAAACCAGCTTCTGGATTATAAGATTGTTTTACACCCGGTAGTAGATCCAGATATTATTGGGGGAATAATTTTAAAGTTTAATGACTTTATAGTTGATGGCAGTATAAAAAATAGTTTAAAAAAACTGCAAGATAATATAAAAAACGTACCGGTAAGTATGTAAGGGGTGTGATAATATGAATCTTAGGCCTGAAGAAATCAGTTCTATAATAAAGAAACAGATAGAAAAATATGAAGAAGACCTTGATACAGTAGAGGTTGGTACGGTACTGGATGTGGGTGATGGTATTGCCCATGTACATGGGCTGGAAGATGCCATGTCTGGAGAATTGCTGGAATTCCCTAATGAAGTTTTCGGTATGGTACTGAACCTGGAAGAAGGCAATGTTGGTTGTGTATTACTTGGAGATGAAAAACTCGTTGAAGAGGGTAATACAGTAAAAAGGACCGGCAGAGTTGTAGAAGTTCCCGTTGGTGAAGCGATGCTGGGCAGGGTTGTAAATGCCCTGGGACAACCTGTTGATGGACATGGTCCTATCAACAGTAACAAGAGTCGACCTGTAGAATCTCCCGCGCCAGGTATTGTAGAGAGACAGCCTGTTGACACTCCTCTGCAGACAGGGCTTAAAGCTATTGATTCAATGGTTCCAATTGGCAGAGGACAGAGGGAGTTAATTATTGGGGACAGGCAGACCGGTAAAACAGCTATTGCTATAGATACGATTCTAAATCAGAAGGATGAAGATGTTATCTGTATTTATGTAGCTATTGGTCAGAAGGCTTCAACAGTTGCTGAGATTACAAACGGATTAGCAGAATATGGAGCTATGGATTACACCATTGTTGTATCAGCTACAGCCAGTCAACCTGCGCCGTTGCAGTACATAGCACCTTATGCTGGTTGTGCAATCGGTGAATTTTTTATGTATGAACAGAATAAAGATGTACTTGTTATATATGATGATCTTTCCAAACATGCTGTTGCCTATCGTACACTGTCATTATTGCTAAGAAGACCTCCTGGACGCGAGGCTTATCCGGGTGATGTTTTCTACCTGCATTCCAGATTACTGGAAAGGGCAGCAAGACTAAATGATGATATAGGCGGAGGATCACTGACTGCACTTCCGATAATCGAGACACAGGCCGGTGACGTTTCAGCCTATATTCCGACAAATGTAATTTCAATTACAGATGGTCAGATTTATCTGGAGAGTGAATTGTTCTTTGCTGGTGTGCGGCCTGCTATCAATGTTGGTATATCAGTCTCCAGGGTTGGTGGGGCAGCACAGACTAAAGCCATGAAGAAGGTTGCCGGTACATTGAGGCTTGACCTCTCACAGTACAGGGAACTTGAGGCTTTTGCACAGTTCGGTTCTGACCTTGACCAGGCTACACAGCGCCGTCTGAACCGCGGTGAGAGGATTGTTGAAGTACTGAAACAGCCTCAGTATTCACCGATGGAGATGGAAGATCAGGTTATGATCATTTATACAGTTATTAACGGATATCTTGATGATATTCCTGTTGACAATATAGCTCGCTTTGAGAAAGAATTTATAAGTTATCTTCATGCTAACTATCCTGAACTGCCTGATACCATTGATGAAGAGGGCCAGATGACTGATGAAGTAAGAGAGAAGTTAGTTGCCGTAATTGAGGAATTCAAGGACAGTTTTAATATAAGGGAAGAAAGTATTATTGGTGGCACTGAAGAAGAAAGTAGTACTACAGGAGATGAAACTCAAGAAACAGACGAAAACAGTGATGAAAATAAACAGGAATCAGGAGATGCCAAAGAGGGTGAAGAATAATGGAGTCGATGCGAGATATTAAGCGTCGTATAAATAGTGTTAAAAACACCCAGAAGATAACTAAAGCAATGAAGATGGTTGCTGCAGCAAAATTGAAAAGGGCTCAGGATAAGGCTGAGGAAGCCCGCCCTTTCTTTAAAAAGACCAGGGAGATTATCAATGATGTATTTCTTTATACAAATGAGGCAACTGAACATCCCCTCCTGAAGCCAAAGGAAGGGAATAGACATCTTTATATAGTGGTTAACTCAGACAGGGGATTGTGTGGTTCATACAATGCCAGAGTTATTGAAAAGACCAGGAAATCGTTTCAGCATGATGAAGAGATTTCACTGATTGTCATCGGACGGAATGCCAGAGATTTCTTTAAAAAAAGAGATTACAACATAATATCCGAATATATAGGTATAGATGATTATCCGGATTACTGGTTTGCAAAGAGAATAACCGATGAAGTAATATCACTATTTAAAGAAGATATTATTGATTATGTTTCTCTGATATATACCCATTTTAATTCAGCCATCAGTCAGATTGTAAAAGCTATACCTATTCTGCCTGTACAGCAGATAAAAGAACTGGGAACCAGTGACAGGCATCCAGAAGATTCTGAAGAATTGGAGGAGCCCAAACAGGTCTCTTATATCTATGAGCCATCACCTGATGAAGTTCTTGATATATTGTTGCCAAAGTACATAAACAATGTACTTTATTCCACTTTACTTGAGGCCAAGGCCAGTGAATTTGGAGCCAGGATGACGGCTATGGATTCAGCTACAGATAATGCAGGAGAGCTAATAGATGAATTGACATTGTTGTATAACCGGGCTCGTCAGGCAGCAATCACAAAAGAATTAAGTGAAATAGTAGGTGGAGCAGAAGCTTTGAAGTAGAATGATTAAGGAGGTAAGACAGTGAGTGAGGAAAAGAACAAAGGAAGAATCATTCAGGTAATTGGGCCTGTAGTTGATATTGAATTTCCTACAGGGAAATTACCTGAGATATATAATGCAGTAAAGATTGTTGGTGAAAAGAAACGTAATGGTTCAGATAAAAATGCAGCGAGTGAGAAAATAGATCTTATTGTTGAGGTTATGCATCAGCTTGGAGACAATAGGGTACGCTGTGTAGCTATGTCATCCACTGATGGTCTTGTCAGGGGAATGAAAGCCGTAGATACTGGTGGACCTATCGCTGTTCCCGTTGGGGAAGAAGTATTGGGCAGGATTTTCAATGTTTTAGGTGAAACTATCGACAAAAAGGGAGATGTTGAGACAGATAAAACCCTTCCTATTCACCGTCAGGCGCCAGAGTATGAGACCTTACAGACAGCCAGTGAGGTATTTGAAACAGGAATCAAGGTCATTGACCTTCTGGCACCATATGCTCGTGGTGGTAAGGTTGGTTTATTTGGTGGTGCTGGAGTTGGTAAAACAGTTCTCATTCAGGAATTAATTAATAATATTGCTACTGAACATGGCGGATATTCTGTATTTTCTGGTGTAGGTGAGAGAACCAGAGAGGGAAACGACCTCTGGCTTGAAATGCAGGAATCCGGGGTTATGGATAAGGTTGCCATGGTGTATGGGCAGATGAATGAGCCACCTGGAGCCAGGATGCGTGTTGGACTAAGTGGTTTAACTATGGCTGAGTATTTCAGGGATGAGATGGGCCAGGATGTACTACTGTTTATTGATAATATTTTCCGCTTTATTCAGGCTGGTTCAGAGGTTTCGGCTCTACTGGGCAGAATGCCTTCTGCTGTTGGTTATCAGCCAACTTTGGCCACAGATGTGGGTGAATTACAGGAAAGAATCACCTCAACAAAGAAGGGTTCTATCACATCTGTTCAGGCTGTTTATGTGCCTGCTGATGACCTGACTGACCCTGCGCCTGCTACAACATTTGCCCATCTGGATGCGACAACGGTCTTGTCTAGATCAATAGTAGAAAAAGGAATCTATCCTGCTGTTGACCCACTTGATTCTACTTCAAGAATTCTGGATCCAAGAATTCTGGGCGAAGAGCATTATACTGTAGCCAGACAGGTCCAGGAAATATTACAGCAGTATAAGGATCTGCAGGATATTATCGCTATTCTGGGTATGGATGAATTGTCTGATGAAGACAAAGTGGTAGTTAACAGGGCCCGTCGTATCGAGAGATTCCTATCACAGCCTTTCCATGTAGCTGAGCAATTTACCGGTAAGCCCGGTGTTTATGTATCTATCGATGACACAATTCAGGGTTTTAAGGAAATCTTGAATGGTAAACACGATGCTCTGCCTGAAGAGGCTTTCTATATGGTAGGTACTATTGAAGAGGCTGTTGAGAAAGCTGAGAGCATCAGGGAAGGTGAATAAAAAATGCCTTCGACAATCAAGCTTGATATAGTAACTCCCGATGATGTAGTATATAGTGAGGATATAGAATTCATTGAAGCCCCTGCAATAGACGGCCTGATCGGTATTTTGCCGCGACATGCGCCGCTTGTTACTGGCTTAAAGACAGGGGTGCTGCAGATAAAAAAAGGTGAAGAGGAAATATATATTCCAATAAGTGACGGCTTTATGGAAGTGAAACCAGATAATGTAAATGTAGTTGTCAGAACCGCTGAATTACCTCATGAGATAGATGTTGAACGTGCAAAACGTGCCAGAGAACGCGCTGAAAAAAAACTGCAGGAAGATAGAGATATCGATTACACCAGGGCTGAAGCTGCTCTGGAACGGGCTCTGGCACGGCTCAAGGCGGTTGACCAACACAACACTTTATACTAAATAGATAGCTATATATGAGGCCCTGTATCCGGGGCCTTTTTTGTTGTGAACTTAGCAAATACAGAAAATAGTGGTGCAAAATATACTTGCGCTGTGCCTGACAGTTCGGTCTGTGAGGTTAACAGCGGCAGGGTTTTCTCTATGCCAGGTGTAAGCTGAAAGGTTTGCTGGGTACAGCCAAGTCCCCTGGCAGGTCTTTTTCAAAAAATAGTATCAAAGAGATATTTGTGGAAATAATATACAGTAAGGTGGTTTGTGATGGATGAGAAGAAAAGTAAACTTGAAGAAAAGATAACGGAAGGTGTTTATGGAAAAAAGGAATTAAAAAAGTCTGAAAAAAATCGTTATCTGGGGGAATTTAAGGAACGCGTAATTCGCTACCTGACTATGGATCAACTCCTGGAAAAAGGAGTATATCCAGAAATAATCGAAGCTGTTAGACACCCTGAGGCAAAAAAATTAATTATTGATCGGAAGGCTGATCTTTCAGCAGCAAATGAGTATGTGAAGTTGGCTTCTGCCAACAATTTGACCTTTAAAAGGGTTGATTCTCCGGACTTAAAGGGAGATGTTGCTCTGGTTGTTGTCAGTGACCATGCTGTTGACGTTGAGAAGAGGAAAGTATTGTCAAGGGCCGAGAGGTTGAAAGATAAAGGCATTTCTGATAAAATTATTGAGAATCCTGGTGCAAAGTTGTGCAAAGATTGCTGGAATGAATTGAAAGAAAAAGCCCCGGAAGAACTAATTAATTATAAAAAAATTACTGCTTTTGATAAAATAACGGGCATAAAGTGTGTTTGTAAAGAAAATTAATTTTCAGGAACTAAAGGATTTTATAAATTTATCACGAATTAGTATTAAGTGCATATAATATAGGTGTATTTCATACTGCTTGATATATGTAAAAAAGATAAATAACTTGCATGATATATTAAGATAGATAGAGGATAAATGGAAGGGGCTTATAAAAGTGGGTAAATTTCTAATTACTGGAGGAACCCCTCTGCAGGGAGAAATAAGTGTAAGTGGTGCCAAGAATGCGGCCTTACCTATAATTACGGCTGCTCTCATGGCAGATGGACCTAGTAAGTTGCTCGATATTCCGATGCTCAGGGATGTAAAAAATCTCTGTGAAATAATGCGGAAAATGGGCTGTAGAGTTGAACAAAATGGTAATGAATTATTAATTGACCCTACAAAATTAGATAAACCGGAGGCTGACCATGATTTAGCACGGAAGCTGCGTGCTTCCTATTATATTCTTGGTGTCTTGCTGGCAAGAAGAAACTGGGCCAGAACGAGTCTTCCCGGGGGTTGCAATATTGGAAATCGCCCAATAGATCTACATTTAAAAGGATTTAAAGCCCTTGGGGCGGAGGTAAATCTTGATCATGGTATAGTAGAAGTTAAAGCCAGTAAACTAGCTGGAGAGAGAATTTACCTTGATTATCCCAGTGTTGGAGCGACAATTAATATTATGCTGGCAGCCTGTAAGGCTGAAGGAATTACAATAATAGAAAATGCTGCTAGAGAACCTGAAATAGTTGACCTGGCAAATTACCTTACTGTAATGGGTGCCAGAATCAAGGGTGTTGGTACAGATATTATCAAGATTGAGGGAGTTAAGTCACTTAAGGGTGCAGAACATCGAATAATCCCTGACAGGATAGAAGCGGGTACATTTATGATGGCAGCTGCCCTGACAAAGGGTGAGGTCTTTGTAAAGAATGTACTTGCAGAGCATGTTAAGCCCTTGATTGCAAAGCTACACGAAATGGGTGTAGAACTTAAAGAAGAGATCGCCGGTGTTTATGTAAAAGGAACAGGTATGATAAAAGCAGTTGATATAAAAACATTGCCATATCCAGGATTCCCAACAGACCTGCAGTCTCAGATGATGGTATTACTTACTCAGGCTGATGGAACAAGTCTGGTAATTGAAACAGTCTGGGAAAATCGTTTTATGCATGTTGATGAACTGAATAGAATGGGTGCTGATATAAAGATTGATGGACATAGTGCCCTGATCAAGCCGAGCAGATTGACTGGCGCAGAGGTTACTGCTACAGACTTAAGAGCAGGTGCTGCCCTTATTCTAGCCGGAATCGTAGCACAGGGTGATACAGAAATACGGGACATATATCATATTGAAAGAGGATATGAAGATATAGCGAATAAATTATCCTCAATTGGCGCTGATATAAAGAAGGTTAATTAGAAATAATTATTCTCTTATAGCGTGGATTTTATTATTTTCTAAATATTTTTTGTTTCTTAATTGAAGGAGTATATGCTTAACTTAATGTTACTATATGATTTATGAATGAAATTATCGCAAAATCTTCGTATTTTTTCTACTAAGCAATTTGGAGATAAACAAAATTTAATAAAGATAGATGAATGTTCTACTCCGTCTATTATGGTCATAAGTATTTATTATGATCATAAAATGAGGGAGTGTTTTCTTTTGTGGGGAAAAACAGGAGTATTAATATTAATTATATTTATGGTTCTAATTATAATCCCTGTTCTTCTGGTCAGAGGATTATTCTGGCAAAAGCACGATACAGAACTTTTACTTAAGGTCTATGACCATAGGTTAAACAAAATAGTAACTATGGAGCTTGATACATATCTGAGGGGCGTGCTGGCTGCTGAAATGCCTGCTCTTTACCATGTTGAGGCCCTTAAGGCTCAGGCGGTTGCGGCCAGATCATATACATTGAAGCAACTGCCCAGATTTGGAGGTCCTGGCAGCCAGAAATATCCAGGTGCTGATGTATCTACAGATTATACAGATTGTCAGGCTTATCTGTCTGAAACAGAAATGAAGGAGAAATGGGGATTTGTTGCCTTTTTCTATAATTGGTCCAGGATCAATCAAGCAGTTGAAGAAACTCATGGGCAGGTTTTGACCTATAATGGTCAGGTAATCGATGCTGTATATCATGCCAATAGTGGTGGTGTTACCGAGGATGCAGAATATGTCTGGGGTAGAAATACTCCTTATCTGAGGAGTATAGATAGCCCCCATGACAGCGAAAATGAAAGGAGTTATAAAAATATTTATTATTTTTCGATGGACAAATTAAGAGAGAAGCTTGATATAAATCATACGGGCAATATTGATAGATTTAGTATTGAAAAAAGAAGTGATAGCGGAAGGGTTCTGGAGGTAATTATAGCTGGTAAGCAATATACAGGCCTTGAAATTAGAGAAAAACTTGCCCTTTCGTCTACAAAATTTGAAGTAAAGGTAGAGAATGATACCTATACATTTATCTGTTTTGGAAGAGGTCATGGTGTAGGGATGAGCCAGGACGGCGCCAATGGCCTGGCCAAAAGCGGCTACAATTACAAACAGATTTTAAACCATTATTATAAACATGTGGAGTTAAAGAGATTTCGGACCCCTGATTGAATGTTTTTTTTTGACTTATGTATATAATATCCACCTTTTGGTAAAAATATAAATCGGAGGTGGATTACTTATGGACAAAAAATTTAATTTTAAGTTGGATAAAGATAAAATAAAGCTTCAATTAAAGGCTCTGAGCAAAAAAATTTCAAAAAGAAAGTCGAAATTCAGAAACGCATTCCTGGTCTTTTTATTATTTACTTTGCTTGGAATAGGTTTAACACTTTATAATACTGATCAGAATACCAATAACTCAGCAGACCAGCTGACTCAGGATAATCCGGGATTTGAACTGGATTTTGGAGAGGATCAGCCCAGTTTTTATTCTGATTCAGAAACTGAAAGCAATTTTTCTTTAAATTATCCACAAATAAACGAAAACCAGTATGAGGCAGAAGAAAACCTACAGCCTGTAATTGAGGGAGAAGAGGGAAGAGAGGGAGAAGAGGTAGAAGGGGTAGTCACAGAACCAGTAAGACCTATAGATCAAATCCAGGGAGGAGATGCCCTTGAACTGTTGAAGCCGGTTTCTGGAGATATAGTACAGGACGCAGGATGGTATTATCACCCTGTGCTCGATGATTGGCGTTATCAGCAGGGAGTTGAAATTTCCGGTAATACTGGAGATATAGTCATGGCAGCAGCTGATGGAAGGATTACATCAGTGTTGGAAGACGATTATAAGGGTATTATGGTTCTGATAGAACATCAAAATGGTTGGATTACCGAATATGGACACTTACAACGGACAATTGTCGCTCCAGGCCAACAGGTTGGCAAAGGTGAAGAAATTGGTCGAGTTGGGGTTACAGGAATGACTTCTCAGCCGTCTTTATATTTTTCCCTTAAGAATCAGGATGGGGCAATTGATCCTGTCGCATACTTTGAATAAAATAGTAGGCCAGCCTGGTTAAATGGTAGTAAAAAGAAAATCGTATTAATATAAAACAAGGATATTTGTACAGTTTCTGGTATTATTACATTTAGCCTCTCCATATATCCTTTGGGTATGTGGTAGGGGAAACAAATGTCCTATATTAAATATTAAAATCCGGAAAGCTTTTCCGGATTTTTTCTTGGTATATTTCCCTTTTATACCTGCATATACATAAATTAGTATGGTTTATTATATGTGGGGGGATAAGATTGAAAGATTATATAAGATTGCGAGTGAAAGAGGTGGCAAATTATATCTACGAAACAAAAGCCACGGTACGGCAGACAGCGAAAATATATGGGGTGAGTAAGAGTACCATACATAAGGATGTTACGGAACGACTATTAAAAATTGATCCCGAACTGGCAAACAGGGTGAAAAAAGTACTTGAGTTTAATAAAGCAGAACGGCATATCCGCGGTGGTGAAGCTACCAGGAAAAAATATCGGAAAATGAAAGAAAAACTTGATGTGTCAAATTAACAACCAAAAATTTGCAGGAGAAAAGGAATAGATAGAGAATATATTAAGTAATAGTCGGTTAACAAGGGGGAAGTAGTGAATATGTTGGGATTTTCCAAAAAGATTGGTATAGACCTGGGAACAGCAAATGTGCTTGTGTTTGAGAAGGGGAAAGGTATAGTATTACAGGAACCATCAGTTGTGGCAATGAATACCAATACAGATAAAATTGTGGCGGTTGGAACCGAAGCCAGACGGATGTTAGGAAGAACACCGGGTAATATAGTGGCAATTAGACCATTGAAGGATGGTGTTATTGCTGATTTTGAGATTACGGAGATTATGTTAAAACACTTTATTTCCCGGGCAATCAAAAAGAAAAGAATTATGAAGCCAACTGTAATGGTATGTATTCCAGTTGGTATTACTGGAGTCGAAAAGAGAGCAGTTATTGAATCTGCAATGCAGGTGGGAGCCAGGAAAACTTTTTTGATCGAGGAACCATTGGCTGCTGCTATAGGTGCTGATCTACCCATTGGAGAACCCAGTGGTAGTATGGTAATTGATATTGGCGGAGGAACCTCTGAGATAGCGGTAATATCACTTGGTGGTATTGTTGTAAGTGAATCACTGCGTATTGGTGGAGATCGCTTTGATGATGCAATGATTCGTTATATCAGAGATAAATATAACCTTATAATTGGAGAAAAAACTGCTGAAGAGATAAAGATTAATATTGGAGCAGCTTTTGTAGAAGAAGATAAAGAGTATGAGGTAAGGGGACGAAGTGTGATATCAGGATTACCAAAGAATCTTATCCTTACTTCCAGAGAGACGGTTGAAGCATTCTCTGAACCCATCCATGCAATACTGGATGCTGTCCGGAGGGTTCTTGAACAGACACCTCCAGAACTCTCATCTGATATTATGGATAGAGGTATCATTATGACTGGCGGCGGTGCTTTGCTGACGGGACTGGCAAAGTTACTCAGTAAAGAAACAGATATTCCTGTATTTTTAGCAGATGACCCCCTTACATGTGTTGCTAGAGGCACAGGACAAGCACTTGAAGAAATAGATAATTTTGCAGGAGCCCTTTTGTCAAACGAGGGGCTGGGCTATAAACGATAATAAGATTATTTTAGAAGGGATTTGGTAATTTGAAATCTAAAAGGATATACTTTATATATGTGCTAGTTTTTATGATAATGCTCTCCATAGCTGTAAGTGCTACTGAGATAATGGAGTTAAATGATATACAGCCTGGTATGGAAGGCTATGCAAAAACTGTTTTTCGTGGGTTTAAGGTTGAGGAATTTCCTGTTGAGATCCTTGATATTGTTAAAGACCAGGGGCTAAATACAGATTTGATATTATTTAAAGCAAGTGGCGATGAGATAGAAGAATCAGGTGGAATTGCCGCGGGAATGAGCGGCAGTCCTGTATATATTGATGACAAATTAATTGGCGCTATAGGATATGGCTGGTCATTCAGTGACCATCGTTATGGGTTGATTACACCTATTGAAGAAATGCTGAAATTACTAGAGGACTCACCCCTCAGGAGTGAGGAAACTAATAAAACAATCACGCTTAATACACCATTATTTATTAGTGGAATGAATGGAAGATCCTTTAATAGGATGGAAGATAAGTTCGAGAATCTTGGCTTTAAAGTACGGCAGGGTGGTGGGTATGGCTCTATAGATGAAGCTCCTGATTCATTTGAACCCGGAAGCTCTATTGCTGTTCAACTGGTCAGGGGAGATATTAATGTTGCTTCAATAGGGACTTTAACTTATAAAGAAAAAGAAAAAATACTGGCATTTGGTCATCCTTTTTTTAATAAAGGTGATGTTGAGTATTTGTTAAGCCGGGCCTATATTAATGGGATTATCCCCAGTATAGATAGTTCTTTCAAATTGGGGTCTGCAACAGATGAATTAATAGGCTCAATACATGCAGATAGAGGTGCCGGAATAGCGGGACAGCTAAATCGATTCCCGAAAATTATACCATTAACAGTAAAAGTAAGTGATGTCGATAGAGATAAGAAAAATGTGGTTAATGTACAGATGGTAAAAGATGAAGACCTGATAACAGATCTCATGACAAATATATCATTACAGTCAATGGATTCAACTCTTGATAGAATAGGAAGCGGAACAGCACAGGTGACATTCAAGATAAGCGGTCAGGGATTACCTGATATGGGTATTGAAAGAAGCAATGTTTTCTACAGTAGAAATGATATTGCTGCAGTATCTCTGTACGAGATTTATAATATAGTGGATATTATAACAAACAATCCTTTTGAAGAGGTTAATCTCATTGATATAAAACTTGATGTAGTAGTAGAGAATACAGATAACGTAGCTCTGGTACAGGAAGCAAAAGTCCTCAATGAGGAAATAAGACCAGGTGATAGACTTGAAGTTGAAATAGCACTTCGGCCATATCGTTCTGAACCTTTTGTGGAAACATTTTTTATAGATCTTCCTGAAGATATGAATCCAGGAATGGCAACACTGGTCATCGACGGTGGATTAACCGGGGAATCATATCAGACAATCCCAGAAGAGGGAACCGAAGAAGAAGATAATCAGGCTATCATTGAAGGATACAAAGATCTTGAATCTATTCTGGAAGATTATTTAAAAATGGCAAAAAACAATGAATTAATTCTACAGATTTATCCAGGGTATCCTATGGCTGGCACTGACCAACCTACTGAAATTCCTGAAGAGACAGCTCAGGGAAACCAGGATAAAAGCGGCGACCAGGAAAATGCTTCAAGAGAAGAACCTGAAATTGAGCAAGATATGTTAATCGAAAATGGAGATATAAAGGAAGTATATCCTACTGATTATGTTCTTGAGGGAAGTTTAACTATAGATTTAAATGTACTTGAAAATGATAGTACAGAACCTTCAGATAACAGAGAATCTTCTCAAGAAGAGTAGTATAGTTAGCTCAGATGTTTATATATTAAAAAAATACCCTGAGGGCGAAGCCCCACAGGGTATTTTCCATTAAATACATCTTATAAAGGTTGATTTAAGCAGATAAATATAATATTATGGAATAGTGAGTGGATATATGGGGGTTAAAGTAGATGAAACTTAAATTACTGCTTTTTACAGCATTACTTATGTTTGTTGTGCTGACAGGGATACTCCTTTATAAAGGTAGTGTATTGCTATATGACATTGAAGATGAGCTAATAAATTATCTTGAAGAGAACTACCAGATTCAATTGGAAGTAAGGGAACCGTCCTTCTGGCCGTTAAACCAGATAATACTAAAAGATGCAAAAATAAGCTCTACAGATAATCAGTTCACGGTGAATGTACCGGAGATAAGTATATATTATGATATTCTCGCACTTTTGACTGCTGGTGAAAAGCCGGGAAATGCAATTGATTTTATCAGTTTGAAGAGGCCTTCAATTGAAGTAAATCAATCAGGTATTACTGATCAGGATATTCGACTTTCTGAAAGTGAACTGGAAAAACGCGTGACAGAAGTTCTCAGTAGTTTTTATATGACTTCACCGCTTTTGATAAAGGTTGAAGAAGGTACACTGGCCTATAATAGCAATACTAATAATATAGAATTAGAAAAGCTTAATCTTATATTAAAGGTAGTAAGTGAAGAGGAATGCCATATACAGTTAGATACAGACATTTTATTAGGCAGTATGATACTGGGTGAATATAGTATTACAGATAAGGGTCTGGAAAACCTGAAGATTGTTATGCAGATAAAAGAAAATAATTGGCAGGGTAATCTGGAAACTGATTACATTCAGCTAGCTGAAATTACCAGATATTTCTCGGAATTAGAAAACTCAGCAGTTAATTTGAAAGATATTCAGGGATATATAAAACCTACAGTTTCATTTCAGGGAACAGGTCTATCTCTGGATAGATATAAGGGGGAATTCTCTGTTTCTGATGGAGGGGGAGATCTTTACTTTCAGGAGTCTGCTCTAAAGGAACTTGCTCTGAGTTTTCCTGATATAATAAATGAAAACTTCAATAGTGAAAGGCTGTGGGATAGGGCTTTTAATATTTCTTATCTGCAGGGTAATATTGTTTTTGACTCAGTCAGTGGTATTTTATCTACAGATGAGCTGGATTTCAATCTTAATGATAATACCTTCAAATTTAATGGAAGAATAGAAAATATAACAAATGATCAGGAAGTCAGACTGTTCGGGCATCTTAGAACAGGTCAACTTGATATTAATACATTTGATATATTGACTGAAGAAACAGAATTTGAGGGTCCAATAGTTATGGATTATACGGTAGAGGGTGTACTCTCTGACCTGGATATGAATCTGGATTTATCTCTTTCAGAAGGTGAAATAAATGATCTTAAGATAGAAAACATGTTAACTACAATAAGGTATTATCAGGGGAACACCTATCTGGACCAGTTGAACTTTATTATAGATGAAACAAATCAGTTTACATTGAGTGGTTTATTGAAAAATAGTAAAAAGGAATATAGTTTTGATTTTGAAGGACGGGATCTGGATATAGGTCTTTTAAACAAGTCTGCTTTTACTGAAATAACAGGTGGCCAATATACAGATGCGAATGGAACGATAAATATAACCGCCAGTATAACGGGCAGTACTATGGAACTGGAAGGACTCAATGCTTCCGGGCAGCTTGAAGTTATTGACCCATCTTTTCTTTTAACTCAGACTCAAGTTGACCCGATTTTAGATGTAAATCAGGTAGTCGGATTGAAGAAATTGTTCAGTGATTTCTATCTTTCAAAGGGAAAGCTTTTCCTACATCAGGGGAGGGCTGCTGCTGATTGGGGCGAGATGAACTTTTCAGGTGAACTGGACATTATTGATAATAATATAGATATTAAAATAAACAGTCCATATATTAGCTCTGGAGGTTTTATTGCAGAATATGGTGGTGACAATCTGGGTTTGAGTGCTGATGAAGATATAACTGGTGCTCTGAAACTTGACGGAAGTATCCAGGGCATATTGAGCTCACCACAGCTAACTGCTTCTATTACCGGTAAAGAGGGTTCGGTTCTGGGTTATAGATTTGAAGGACTAAATGCTGGAATTAACTATGAAGATAAAAAGATAAATATCAACAATCTAGAATTATACTACCATCAGTCATTGATTAAGGGTCATGCCATAATTGATATGGATGCTGAAAGCTCATTGCTCAATGGTGAACTATCCATAAATAGATTAAGCTATGAAGTTATTAGTAGTATTTTACGGTCAGAAAATCTGTTAGCTGAACCCCTACCTGCTGAGGGTAATATCGGTATAAATTTATCTTTTAATGGTTTACTTTCTGATCCTGCTGTTTTAATTGAGGCCAGTTCTCAAAACACAAATCTCTACATTAAGAGTAGGGAATTTGGACTGGACAGACTACAACTGTATGCGCGACTTGCAAATGGAGGAGTTAATATCGAAGATATTACTGCCAGTGTGGAGAATGGTTCCTTTCAGGCAGACGGTTTTGTGTCACAGGAGTCAATAGATATAGGCTACCAACTTGATGATTTTCCTCTGAAATATGACCCAGCAGAATTGTTGAGTGGGCAGGATGGGTCCAGCGGCGGACAATCGACCGGGCGCTTGAATATAAAAGGGGGAATATCAGGGGATATGAGTGCACCTGTTCTTGACGGACAGTTAGGTATATCTGATATAAATTACCAACAGAATTTCCTGGGGAGTCTGAATGGCACGCTGAAGTATTCTGATGCTAAGCTGGCACTAGATTCTATCATCTGGAAAAAAGATGAGAATAAGTATATAATAGATGGAGAGGTCAGTAATATATTGTCTGATCCGGAACTGGATATTTCGGTTTATACAGAAAATGGCCATCTGAGGGATTTTGAATTTACAGGGTTTAGCGAGGAGTTTGAAAGCTTTTCTCTTTATGATTATTATTTCACTGCTGACGCTATTGTGAAAGGTCAGATTAATAATCCTCAGACCTGGTTAAATCTTGACTTTATTAATCTTGATAACGCTGCTGATATTGTTCAGGTATATGGTAGTATCAGTGATAGAGTTGACCTGTCAGTAAAAGGTGAAGGAGTAACAATTGATAAATTCATGAATCAATATACAGATGCCGGGATTGATGGGGAACTTCAATTTGCTGGTAGTGTAACAGGAGAATTTGACTCTGTAGGGCTTTCGCTTGATACGAGTATGACAGATGCTGTCTTTGGAGAAATCACCGTAGAAGACATACATGGGATGGTAGAGATAACAGAGGGTACCTTCTTTCGCTTTGATCAAAGAGTCATAATATCTGCAGACAGCAGTATGAATGTCTCGGGTTCTATTCCTTTTGAACAGGGGTTAAGTGGCTTAAATATCAACACGGTTCTGGAAGACTTTCCACTACAATTAGTTTCAGTATATAGTACTTATGGAGAAGATATGTCAGGTCTTCTTTCAGGAGAAGTAGAATTAAGTGGAGGGTTAGATGAACCTACATTGATGGGAAGGCTGAATATGGAAGACACAGCTTTTAATGTGGGACTGCCAGATCAGTTCGCGGACCTGTCAGGCGATATTATTCTGGAAGGTAGAAAGGTTTCCCTGGAGAATATGAGTGGTAAATATGGTGATGGAAATATTTCACTAACTGGTTCAATAAGTCCTTTCGCTCAGGAAGAAAACTGGGATCTATCTGTAAGCGGCGAGAATCTGCCCTTTGACTATGGTTCATTTAAAGGTGAATTCGATTCAGATCTGATTGTGACAGGGTCTCTGATGGAGCCAATGATTAAAGCAGATATAGTAACACATCAATTTGATGTACGGATGCCCTTTGAATGGCCGGCTTCGGAAGGGGATAATAACAGCCTGTTATTTGATTTGACACTTTACCCTGGTGAAGATGTTCATCTGGTAAACCAGAATATCAATGTTTTAATTCAGGAGGGCAGTCTTAATATAAATAATCTGGAAGGAGATATCATTTTCAGGGGTGAGTTAAGTAGCCAACAGGGAACATTTGATTTTTATAATAATAAATTTATTCTGGAAGAAGGTAGTGCTACTTTCGAACGGCAGTTTGATGTAGATAATGCCTATATTCCTGAAGTGGATGTAGAAGCCTGGACTAATGTATCTGGAACCAGGGTCGAGGTATTACTGTCTGGCCCTGCAAATAATATGGTGACTGCATTTAGCTCTCTGCCTCCGCTGGAACAGGATGAGATATTAACCCTGCTGAGCAGTAGGGGTGGTCTAGGAGAGTTTGCTTCTGGTGATTTTGATAATGTCATACAGTCAGAACTTTATAGACTAATATACAGTCAACTACAGTTAGATTTTGTAGAAGATATACAGGATAGCATAAAGAATATTTTTGCACTTGACCGCCTGGAAGTAGATGTTTATGATCTGGGTTGGAATGACCAGCTAACAGTATATCTTGGTAAACATCTGAATGATCGCCTTTATCTGGAATATACTGATGTTATTATCACAGATGGTGATGATCTCACTACTGATGAGCAGGGCGAACTGTCCCTACAATATCTCCTTGATGAAAATTTATCCCTGGAGACAAGCTGGCAGGGTGAGGATGAATTTTCACTTAGTATAGAAACCAATATAGAATTCTGATATGGAAGGGGTATTATATGGAAGCCTATTTAAATGAAATCAGGAAAGTAAATATTCTTTCCCGGGAAGAAGAGCGAGAGCTCTGGTATTTATACAAGAAAGAGGGTAATACTGACTCCAGGCAGGAAATAATTAAGTCTTACCAGCCCCTTGTATTTAAACTTGTGAAACAGATCAATTCTGATCTTGATATGATGATGGACCTAATACAGGAAGGCAATATAGGTCTGATTGATGCTGTGGACTCATTTGATCCTGAGCGGGGTACCAGGTTTTCTACTTTCGCCCTTTTTCATATACGGGGTCGCATCTTTGATTACCTGAAAAAAGGGGTCAATATAGCATTTTACCATGATCAGATTGCAGAGGAGTATCTGGAACATACAGTTGAAAATAGATTTGCTATTGATAGGATTAAAAGTACTCTTAAAGAATTACCTGTGAAAGAGCGTAGTATTATAGAGGGTATTTATCTGGCAGACAAAAAGGCTGATACAATAGCGGCTGAAATGGAAATAAGTCTGTCTTATCTTTACAGGCTTCAGAAAAAGGCTATCAGAAGGCTGAGGGGTAAGTTGTCTCATTTTATAAAGAACTGGAAATAGTTCAACTGAAGCGTATTGCTAAAATACGGAGAAAACAGGTATAATAGCAGCGTGATAATGTTATAATCTTTAATTAGGAGGATTATTGGCTTAATCTGCTCGAATATCAAAAGTCACTTTTCTGAGTCAATGCAGGATACTATATATAAGAACCATAATATTATTATGTAAGGTGATTAAAAAAAGGTGAGGGTGGTGAATTTTTGGTGTGATTAAAGCTCTGAACCATATTTCATTTGCCCGTGAT
This sequence comes from Halanaerobiales bacterium, assembly GCA_046546395.1. GTDB lineage: Bacteria > Bacillota > Halanaerobiia > Halanaerobiales > DTU029 > JBDNGI01. The sequence goes on along the minus strand of JBKGXW010000018.1, from coordinate 6,095 downwards.
TGGTTAGCTAGGGCTGAAGAAAAAATAAGGATTGGTAGTCTTGTAGATGGAGAGGTTTTTCTTTCTCTGGCTGAATCTGAGGTGAGAAAGGCCTGGGAAAGCAGCTATTCTGAACGTAAAAAGAAGAAAAAGAAGAAAAAGAAGGAGAGTAAGTTACTATTGTTTAATAAAAACCGTCTTTCTCTGGTAATAGGTATGATACTTATTCTGGTACTTTTTGCTGCCGGAACAAATTATTTCTATAACCCTGAAGACAGGACAGAACAGTTCAAACTGAATCTGACTGAAGGGTATCGCAATAGAGAAGAGCTTGATTTATACAGCGGGAGGCATGAGCCGCGATTAATTAATGTTGATTTTATGCTGGAAAACAATTATGATAGGGGGCAGTAATATGAATTTAAAAATGAAAAGAATGCTAATTTTACTTTGTGTATTTGTATTTATAATATCTTTTAATAGTCAAATTCTGGCTCAAGAAGGGGTTCAGATCATCAGTGAAATTGCCCTGGAGGGTAATGAACATGTCGCTGACGAGGAAATACTATCACTTGTAGAAACAAAAGTTGGAGAAGCGCTGAATGAGCAGAAGCTAAAAAGTGATTTAGAGAGAATCTATGAAACAGGTTATTTTCAGGATGTTACTATTTCTTTTAAAGCATATCGGGGTGGTCTGCAGGCTATTTTTGAGCTGGCTGAATATCCTCTTGTCCAGGACATTGTTGTTGAAGGGAATGTGTCATATACAGACGAGAGGTTTTTATCTTTATTTGATATAGAAAAAGGTAAAATTCTGAATCACACTAAGTTGATAGAGGGAAGAAAGAAAGTTACCGATCTATATCATGATAATGGATATATATTAGCAGGCTTTAAAGATATTGATATATCTGATGAAGGAATACTTAAACTTGAATTTAATGAAGGGTATATCAATGAAATAATTATAGACGGCAATGAAAAGACCAGGGATTTTGTTATATTAAGAGAGTTGGAATTTTCCGAAGGAGATATTTTGAATATCAAGGAAATGCAGAAATCATTTCAGAAAATTGCCAGGTTGAATTTATTTGAAGAGTTCAATCCTCAGCTTGAACGTGTTACTGACCAGGAGAATGCAGCTAATATTGTTATAGACCTAACAGAAGCAAAAACAGGTAATCTTGGTGCTGGAGTAACATGGAGTTCTAAAGACGGCTGGTTGGGTTTTATTAATGTCTCAGAGAGAAATTTACTGGGTAATGGTCAGACACTGGGCTTTAAATGGCAATTTGGTGGTGTAACTAACTATTCGATTAACTTCCATGAACCATGGTTATTTGGTACCAGAACTAGTTTTGGCATAAATCTTTATGACAGAAGTTCTGATGGTACAAAGTTAGAAGTTGATAATGATGTTGAAAGAGATTATCAGGAACACCGCCGTGGGGGAAATATATCACTCGGCCATCAACTGGTGGATGAATGGAATGGTAGAATCAGATTGAGGATTGAAGATTCAACCATAGATTGGGTTGAGGATAATGACGCTGATGATGTTAATGTAATTGACACAGAGGAAGCAAGTGTCCGCAGTTTAACACTTCAGGTGAACAGAGATACCACAAATCATCCTTTCAATCCTACAAATGGTGAAGTGGATACATTTTCGGTAGAATATGCCGGTCAGATACTTGGAGGGGACAGTGATTTTACCAAGTATAATCTGGACATTCGTAGGTTTTATCCCGGTTTTCGTAGTCAGCATGCCTGGGCTCTGCGCTTAAAAGCGGGTTCTGCACAGGGAGAGGTACCTGAACTGGAAAAATATCGTCTGGGTGGTTCAGAGTCACTACGCGGATATGAAAATGGCTCATTTACCGGCGAGGACCTCTTGTTGTTAAATGCTGAATATCGTTTTCCAATTGTAGAAAACTTTACTGGAGTTGTATTTACTGATGCCGGTAATGCCTGGGATGAAGGAGATGAGATTGATCTAGATAACCTCCACTTTTCGTATGGTGCAGGTCTAAGGATGAATACTCCAATCGGTCAAATTAGACTTGATTATGGATTTAATGGCGAGGGAGAAGGGCAACCCCATTTCAGTATCGGACACGCCTTTTAGTAATGATAGGAACTGTATTAATTATGCACTATAATTGGTAAAAGGGGAGAAAATATATGTATAAATTTAAATCAAAATCTATTATCTATATATTTGTTGGAGTATTCCTGATAACAGCTGGCTTTATGTTTTTTGGATTTGAAAGTATAGCTGCTGAGTCTGAAAGCAAAGGTCAAATAGCGTATGTGGACCTCTGGGCGATCTTTAATGTCCATCCAGAAAAGCCTGTGGCTGAGAGTAAATTGAATCAGTTAGCTCAAAGTATGCAAATTGAACTGGAGGAAAAGGCTAAAGACCTTCCAAATGAGGAACAGCAGAATCTGTTGAAGGAATATCAAACCAGATTAAGTCAGCAGGAGCAGGGGTTAATCCAGGAGATAATTGATTCAATAAAAGATGATGTGATTGAGGTAGCTAAAGTTAAGGAAGTCAGAATGGTTCTGGACAAAGCGAATGTTATTTATGGTGGATATGACATAACAGATGATATTATTGATTATATTGAGGAGAATTATACTGCAGAAATAGACAGTGAAATAATTAACAATAATGATACAGAAGGTGCGCAAACAGATAATGGTCAGGATGACGATGATCAAATAGACAGTTCTACTAATGAGGATGACAGTAACAGTATTACTGAAGATGATATTGATTTAGAAGTTAATGAATAATATTATCAATATCATACTTATCGGGAAAATATCCGATTGTTATGCTGTTACTTGATTGTAGTTATTAGAGAAGTTGTATGATTCATATTATATATCAATAAGCTCTTACAGAGAAAGGGGTGTCAGGAGAGATGTTTAAGTGGTTATTAAGATTCTTATTAACGGTTTTATTGATAATAGGTATTGGGGGCATGGGATATCTGTATGTTATGTCAGAAGATGTTTCTTCTCCTGAGATCCCTGTTATTGAAATTCCATCCCAACCTGATGAGGAGTCTTTATTGAATCGTAATGAAGAACAAAGACATCTCCTTGCTCAGAAGAGGATAGCGATGGACCATCAGGCCAGATTATTAGAAAACAAAAAACGGCTCCTTGGGCAGAGAAAAGATGAAATTGAGGAATATATTAATAGTGAATCGGAGAAAATCAGAAATAGATATCAATCCCGTATTAATGCTTTCCAGGAGAAATTGGATATCCAGCTTAGTGAATTTATAGAGGAGAAGGAAGAGGAATATAATGAGCAGATGCTGGCAAAGCAGGAGCTATATAATACAAAACTAAATCTAATAGTATCCAGCATGGAAGAGGACTCCCTGACTGAGTTGGAGCAATACAGACAGAATTTATTACAAAATTATTATGCTCAAAAGGTAAACTACGACTTAAAATTGAAATTCCTTGACCTATCAAATGAAGAAAAACAGGAATATCTGAATAATCTAGCTGAGCTTGAAACGGAATATCAATTATTAATTGAGGACAAAAGTAGTACGGTTAATCAGGAATTTGAGAGCCAGATAGAAGAACATCAAAAGAGATATAACAATGAGCTCAGTGAGTTTGAGAGTAGTTTAAAGAGTGAAATAGAGCGAGAAATAACACAAAAAGAGTTAGAGTTAGACAATGAGCTTGAGGAATATCTGGTTAATCAACAGGCACTTCTAGAAGAGGAGATTGAAAAGCGTAGTAAGGAAATCAGAAACCGGAGTCAGGGGGAAATTGATTCTCTGGAATCAATAATAAGGGAAATATCACAGGAATATTTTAGTATACAATCTGAAGTATCAATACTGGAGAAAGAAGTGATGTATTAAATGAAGAAAGTATCCTTGTTAATAATAGCTACAATAACACTTCTGTTACTGGCAGGTTGCAGTACACCCCAACCAGATCAAGTAGCCTATTTGAATATGGAAGAGGTTGTAGATGATAGTCAACGTGCTCAGGAAATCACAAAGGAACTGGCCGATATTGGAGATGAACTGGAAATTAGATATCAGGAAACCCGTGAGGAGATTGCTGAGGGCGAAGAAGATGAAGAAACCGAAGAACAACTCGATAGCCTATCCAGGGAGTATCTTGATCACAAACGCCGTCTGGAAGGGGTTTTAAATCAGGAAATCAATGAAATTATTGCTGAAATTGCAGAACGGGATAACATCAGTACAGTACTGTATAGTGAATCTGTATATTTTGGGGGAGTAGATATTTCTCAGGAAGTCATAGAAAGACTGGATGAAAGATATAATGAAGGTGGTGAATCATAGGATGACCAGTAAAAAGTCAGTTTTTACTGTTGCTGAGCTGGCTGAAAAGGTCAGCGGCCAGATAATCGGAGATTCGGAAAAAGAAATTACAGGTGTTGCAAGTGTTTCCGAAAGTACTGCCGGGAAAATAACTTTTGCTGAGAATGAAAAGTATATAGAACAGGCTGTAAAATCTGATGCAGGTGCTGTAATTGTACCGGCAAACCTATCAGAAGAAATTAAGCAGAGACAGAAAACAATAATCTCTGTAAAGAATCCCAGACTTGCCTATGCTATTATATCTACTTTATTTGCCCCGGAGGTATTTTATAATCCGGGTATTCATGATTCAGCGGTTATTTCCGGGAATGCCAATATAGGTAAAAATGTATCGATTCATCCACGCGTGGTTGTAGATGATGGTGCTGTAATAGGTGATAATACGATTTTAGCACCTGGAGTATATATTGGTAAAGGGGTTAAGATAGGGGAAAATACCATAATTCACCCCAATGTTGTAATTGAGTATGATACTGTCATTGGTTCTAATGTGATAATACACGGTGGTACAGTTGTAGGATCAGATGGATATGGATTTGTATCTGCTGTTGACGGGCATCATAAGATACCCCAATTGGGCAATGTAATAATTGAAGATGATGTTGAGGTTGGTGCCAATGTAACTATAGATAGAGGAACCAGCGGCTCTACAGTAATAGGCAGAGGAACAAAGATAGACAACCTGGTACAGATAGCTCATAATGTTAAAATAGGGCCTCAATGCTTAATTGTTGCTCAGGTGGGTATTGCCGGGAGTGCTGAACTTGGTAAGAGAGTAACCCTGGCAGGGAAAGCAGGAGTAGTAGGGCATATTAAAGTTGGAGATTATGTAACAATTGCAAGTACTAGTACTGTCACAAAATCTATCCCGGAAGGGGTGTTTTATTCTGGTAGTCCTGCTCAGGATCATAAGGCTGAGTTGAGAGAACAGGCTGCCCGCAGGAAATTACCTGAGTTACTTAAAAGAATTAAAAGACTGGAAAAGGAAATATTAGATAAAGGTGGTCACAATTAATGAAAAAAATCTTAAGTAGTATACTGGGAATAGTACTGATATTAGTGTTGTCTGTAAATGTAATGGCTGTTGATAAATTACTTACAGTTCCTTTTGCAGATATAACAGGAGGGACGGGATATATTTATGGTGAGATGGTGGGGAATTCCTATCGACAATTTGAAGGCGCCTATAATGTAAATTCCAGGGTTTCTGCTGGTGGAATTATCAGTTTTATAGATAATGAAGAGACTGATCTGGGTTTCTTGCTGAAAGGTGTTCTGCTTGAAGAAACTGAAGATAGACCAATGGTCAGTGTCGGTTTGCGTATGAAAGACTTATATCTGGTAAGCAGCAAAAATATAGGAATGGGTATAAGAGGTCATGTGGGCATTGGTGATGGTGATATTGATGGTTTATTTATAGGATTTAATAAAGTTATAAATCCCCTTACAATCAGTCAGGGTGATAGTGCTACATTACCAGTAATGAATTTGATGGGTGAGTATGTGAATGAACAGATAAATCTGGGCTTACGTATGACATTACAGGATAATATGAAAGTAGACCTGGGTCTGCTGGACTTTGATCAGTTTAAACTGGGTATTGGATATGATTTTTAATATACCTTCTACAGTCACGAGATAACATTTTGTGGATGAACTCTAAACTAACACAACTAAACTAACACAACTAAACTAACACAAATAAACTGACGCAAATAAACT
>JBKGXW010000017.1:0-39401 GCA_046546395.1 Halanaerobiales bacterium | reverse complement strand
AAAAAAAGATATAACCCCACTGCTGTGTTGTGGGGTTTAACTTTTATAAACCAGATAATATAAGTAAATCCTATATTATGGTAGTATATAGATTGGTTCCTCTTCATTCCTTCTAAATAAGACAAAAACATTACCAATAACCTGAACTACTTCTGCATCAGTACTATCAGCCAGCTCATGAGCAGCATCCTTCACTTCTTCCAGGGAATTATTCAAGACCCTACCTTTGACAAGTTCATGTTTTTCCAGGACTTCATCAAGCTGTTCGATTAGACCCTGATTGATACCTTCTTTACCAATATGGATAATAGGATTGAGACCATTTGCCTCTCCCCTTAAATAACTTCTTCGTTTTCCATTTAACATCAAATTTCACTTCCTTTCTGTTTAACTAATATAGATATGCTTATTATCGGAGGCATATGAAAAGAGGCCGGGACATGCCTTCTTCCGAATAATTTAGATATCTTCCTATTGCTTCGAGTTATTCCAGATAGTCAAAAGCCATTGGACCAAGTTGTACAGTGTCACCCTGTTTTATACCTTTCGCCTTCATTTTTTCATTCAGGCCATGGTGCTGCAAAACTCTCAGCAGCCTTTTAACAGCCGCATCATTATTAAAATCCGTCTTCTGTACATTCTGTTCAACTAAACTCCCGGTTATTTCATAAACATCGCCATCCAGGCGGTTAATTACTATTTCTTCTTCTTCAACAAAATCAGGCCTGATAAGTACTTCCTCTTCTTCCACAGGTAACGATTCCTCTTCAGGTAGGTTTTCCAGTAGTTCACTAACCCGATAGATCAGCTCTTTTACGCCTTTTTGTGTTGCTGCGGAAATTGGGAACACCTCATATCCATCTTCTTCAAGTTTGCTCCTGACTTTTTCAATGTTATCCGCAGCCTGTGGTATATCAATCTTATTGAGGGCAACTATCTGCGGTCTTTTAGCTAACCTCTCATTGTAATTAGCCAGTTCTGCATTAATCACCTTGAAATCTTCAAGGGGCTCACGACCCTCTATTCCTGAAATATCAAGGACATGGATAAGTACCCGGGTCCTTTCTACATGACGTAAGAATTCATCACCCAGCCCTACACCCTGATGTGCACCTTCAATTAATCCCGGTATATCGGCCATAACAAAAGAGTTATAATCCCCAACTGATACTACACCCAGATTTGGTGTTATAGTAGTAAAATGATATGAGGCGATCTTTGGTTTAGCCTCTGAAACAGAAGAAATCAGGGTTGATTTGCCCACATTGGGGAAACCCACCAGTCCTACATCTGCCAGTAGTTTCAATTCCAGTCTGAGTGTTCTCTCCTGACCTGGTTCTCCCTGTTCTGCAAAGCGTGGAGCCTTTCTGGTAGGTTTCTTGAAACGTGCGTTTCCCTTACCTCCCTTGCCACCCTTTGCTACAATAAATTCCTGTCCCTCTTCAGTCAAGTCTGCCAGAAATTCTTCTTTATCAGCATCATAGACCATTGTTCCTGCTGGAACTTTTAAAATCAAATCTTCTCCAGTCCGGCCGTGTTTATTACTGCCAGAACCATGGGTCCCGCGTCCAGCTTCATGATATTTCTGGTAACGAAAATCAGTCAGGGTGTTTAGCCCTTCATCAACTTTAAGAATAACACTCCCACCATCACCACCATCACCGCCATCAGGACCGCCCATATCAACGTATTTCTCCCGGCGAAAACTTACTACTCCGTTTCCCCCATCTCCACCTTTTACTTTAAATTCTACTTCGTCAAGAAACATTATATCACCTCTTCCTGCATTATTTTAGAATTCCCGGTTATTAAAGAAATAATAAATATCTTTCGATCAAGAAATTTATCCTGCACTTTAAGACAAACTTACTTATTATGACGCTCCCCGGGGCAAGCCTAGAAGATGCCTTATTCAAAGAACATCGATTTTTTACAGATAACTTTTCATGTCGACTAAATATTTATAACTATATTAATTACCATATTTTTTCATGTAACACCTCTATACACAAAAAACCCTCAGCAGTTTACTGAGGGCAGAAGTCATATTCTATATAACATCTTTCTTTAGTTAGCAATTGCTTCATACTGATCTTCAGTATAAACACTAATCTGGCGGGAAGATTTACCCTTTCTTTCAAAATTAACAAACCCATCTACTTTTGAAAAGAGGGTGTCATCTGAACCTCTACCAACATTTAAACCAGGATGAAATTTGGTACCTCTCTGTCTTACCAGAATACTTCCAGCGGAAACAAACTGACCGTCAAATCTCTTCACACCCAGTCGTTTCGATTCACTATCACGACCATTCCTGGAACTACCAACACCTTTTTTCTTGGACATTTACTCCACCCCCAAATTTGTTAAGTATTTTATTCTTCTATATAATCCATTTACGCTTCAATTTTTTCTACAAGCACTCTTGTATATGGCTGACGATGTCCAGTTTTTTTGCGGTAACGCTTCTTTGGGCGATATTTAAAGACAATTACTTTCTTGTTTTTACCCTGCTCAATAACCTTACCAGTTACTTTTGCACCTTCAACAAAGGGTTTACCAAACTTCGGACCATTGTCATCTACAACAGATAAAACCTGATCAAACTCTACTGTCTCACCAGCTTCAACAGGAAGCTTTTCAACCTTAATTATCTGGTCTTCTTCAACTCTATATTGTTTTCCACCGGTTTTAATAATAGCATACATATAAACTACACCTCCCTTACCTCAAGACTCGCCGAATCAGGCAGACACACTACTAAAGTAAATTCAAGATACTTAAGAAAGCTCAAGATATCATTATAATCCCACTATCTGTGTCATTTTAAACTGGCCTACTCCGTGCGGTTTTGGTAACACAACATATTAATTCTAGCATATAAACACTACTTAGTCAAGTATTTCTGAGTGTTTTGCCCCGGTAATTAATAGAGTCTGTGATGGCACCATCACTAGATTGAATATTGAATCGAGAGTATATTTGAAGGGTAAGAAAAACAGGAAAAACCCAATTGATTCATCTCTAATTCCATCCCTCCAGAATTACTTTCAGTCGGTCCATTTCTTCTCTAGAGTTTTTGAGCTTACTAGCAGATGAATTCTCATCTAACCCTGTACATTCATGCAGTATCTGCTTTTTCTTGATTACTCCAGTTACTCTCTCGGTTTCTCCTGGAATCAGGGTAAGAAAGTTATCAGACCAGTAAACAGGTGTTATAATCTGATTATTCTTATCATATACCTTAAGCTGATTAAAACATGATAATTTATCAGACTGATTCTCCAGTTCTGCTGTTATCTCGAGCACATCTCCTTTATCATCAATACTATAATTTAATTGAACTTCTGCCTCTAATATTTCACGCAGTCCCTGCAAACTGGCAAATTCCTTCAATGGACGGTGGAACCAGGCTTTTGACTTCTTGTCATAGACATCTTTCCCGGCTGGTAGGTAATAAACATTCTTGCTGATTGACTGATTACCACTTTCCAGATAGAGAAAGAGAAAGGAAAGATCAGCATCCATTAACTCTTCCGATAAACTGAATAAGTCCTTTACAGTATACTTATCTACACCATCTACAGTAAGTTCTTTTCTATATTTTTCATTTGAGCTACTATCAAAGAGTATTGCCCTTACCTTAAGGTCCTTTTGCTCAGTAAATGTTTGGTTTGCAAGATAGATTGATTTATCATCATATGCATACTGCAGGTGCAGAGGCTCACAGGCCTTCTTGCTGCCGTAAAAAGCACCATTGGGGAGATTATAGTAATCATATAACTGCCAGATCAATGAAGGCCAGGAACTATTCAGCATCCAGCCAATCACACCAGTTGCAGCAGGCCAATTGCGGAAATGGGCCTCAAACATTGCTCGCCAGGATTGATAGCCAATTAGTTGAGCTGACTTTACATACTCTTCAAGGCTTAGTTCTCCGTCAAGGTCTCCGCCGAATCTACCCTTAATTACTCTATCAAGAACACTGGTATCAGTGAAAGCAGCCAGACCTGCATGAAGCTTCCAGCCTTCACTTTCTACCTCAAGTTCTTCAGGAGACAGCATTTTTTTCAAACTGTCCAGCTGTGGAATACACATATCCGGTCCAGTCTCAGTATTAAATTTACCAGCAACACCTGGCATATCTTCATCATACCAGTATTCTGGTGGAACATAACTGTAAGGTCCGGACATTTTGACTCCTGGTTCCCCTGTAAGTTCTGTTGCTTTATCTGCAGCACTGGATATGGCGGGTATATCAGGATGGGTTTCCTTCATTATCTTAAGATATTCTCTTTCAACCTCATATACAGGAGGGAAATCACTACCGTAAAACCATGCTGTAAATGAGGGATGATTGCGTAGACGCTTTAACTGAGATTTTAATGACTCAACTGCAACACCCAGATCCTCTGCTTTCCACTTTTCCCACTTCTCCCAGTGATTACAACACGGCCAGCCGGCTATTACAATAATTCCTTCCCGATCACAGAGCTCCCAGAAATAATCAGAAGCAAGCTTTCCCTCAAGTCTAATAGTATTAAAATTCATATTTTTAACATAATCAATGTCAATTTCATCCTGTACCTCAGACTGACGAAGCATCAGGTCAGGTGCCCAGGCAGCCCCCCTGAGCTGAATCCACTGACCATTAATTGTAAACACTCGTGAACCCTCTTCATTCAGAAAAGAACGAATCTCCCGGATACCAAAGTTAACTTTCGCTTTATCAGAAAGAGCAACATTTTTTTTGGAGATTGGGCTTTCCTGATAAGCCTTTAAATTCAATTGATAGAGTTCAGGTTCTCCCAGCTGATACGGCCACCATAAACGGGGATTCTTCATTCTGAGTTCTGAACAATCATCAGTAGTTATCAATACCTCTTTATTGGTTTTAGCGTCAATACTAACGGTCTTCTCAAAGCTTATATCCTCAATCTCGCCTACCAACCTTACAATCCTTGTTTTCTCAGTATCATTATAAATCTCTGTTGATATCATCAATTCTGCTTCAATATCAGTACTATCTTTACCCAGCATATTTTGTTGTTTATTTAATTTATTATTCGGTTCATAATTTCCTGTATCATTCAAATTATTAGCAGGAACATTGTTTTCCCTATTTACCCGTCTGATTAATTTACTTCTCACAAAAGTGTTTTTTATAGATATTTCCTCAGAAACCTCTATTGTCACTGGCTGCCAGATACCCATAGAATCATCAGGTGGAACAGGGCTCCAGTCTATGAAGGTCATTGCCAGATCATCAGGCTGTGGTGCAAAAACTTCTACGGCAACTACATTTTTCTTATCAAGGTTCACTTTATTACTTATATCAAAACGATATGTTCTGTATGTACCCTGAACCTCTCCAGCTCCGGCTACTCTATTTCGATTAACCCAGATATTTGCCGAATAATTAATTCCTCTGAACTCCAGCCATATTTTTTTGCCCTCCCATTCTTCAGGTATATCAAACTCATTTCTGTACCACCAGGAATAACGGAATGGGCTGTCATCAGGCATATAATGATTGGAAAAAAGGCTGTCCTTACCATGTTTATATCCAGGTAATTTACTTATATTCTTATCATAATATGGATCAGGGTAAACACCATTCTCAACCAGACCGCTAACCACTGTACCTGGTACTGTTACCGGCTGCCAACCTTCTGCATTGTAATTTATCGAAGATATCTTTTCACCAAACAAATCAAGTTCCTGTGATGATTTAATCTGCCATCCCTGACTGATTACTCTCTTTAACATGTTTACTCCCCCTTTTTTAAATTATTGATAATTTTTTCATTGATATTAATCCCGATAGAATCAAGTGCCAATAACAATCCCCCGGCTGAGGGCTGTAAAATTGGGTCTATCAAATCTATCGCTGTTTGACTGATGTTCTCTCCTTCAATCGAAATGCCACTATCCAGATACGAGCTATACTCTTTATTTTTATCATAATGAATATTATTTTTATTTATACCCAGTTTTAACTTCTCATTAATAGCATTCAGGAGGTATTCATTCTTGCTCTTTAATACTCCACCAACAAGAGGAATAACTATTCTGGATTCATTCATTTGGAGCTCATATATAACTGTCAAAACTTGTTCAGCAAGGTCAGCCCCCGCTTTCCTGATTATCTCAATGGCAATTTCATCTCCATTCATTGCAGAATCAAATACCAGTTTCGTCAGTCCTGCCAGATCTTTTCTGCTCATATTTTCAATATATACCTTCTGCATAATTCCCTCTACATTCTCTACTTCAAGGAATGCACAGAATAATTTGCTCATTTCTGTAGCTCTACCGCGGCCGTCAAAGGCACGAAAAATCGCATGTAAGGCACTAACTGCTATATCATATCCGCTTCCTCTATCATCAAATATATAACCCCAGCCCCCTACTCTTTTCCTTTTCCCTTCTTTATTTATACCAACCGCAATAGATCCAGTTCCTGAGATTATAGCTAAACCCTTTGCGGCAGCATTCCCTCCAGCAAGAGCCAGATATGAATCATTCATCAATAAAATTTTTTCAAGATACCCTATATCTCTTAGAAGTGGAAAAATATACTCATAATCCCTCCCGGTATCTATTCCGGCAAGGCCAAAACAGGCTGACTTTATACTCTGCTTTGAAATATTCATATTTGCTGCCCTGTAAGCCTTTATTATTGATTCTTCAATAGCAGAAAGTGCTGCTATTGCCCCAACAACCTGATAATTGGAAGGACCACTTTTCCCTGAACCGAGGATATTACCCTCACAGTCTGCAATATATGTGACAGTGCTTGTTCCTCCTCCATCTATGCCCATTACATAGTTAATAACAATCACCTCTTTCGGAATTCTTTTAGTAAATTATTTCAAATATATCTCAATAGCTGTTTTCTTAGTATCAGTTTTAAATAAGACTTTTTAAAACTCTCATAAAAAGTAGATAGAAAAGATAATTTCCCGACCAATACAAAAGTATCTCTTCTTACTTTAGTCACTTTGCTTAGGTAACTTATATAGCTTTACTTATGTCTCATTTGCTTATATAACTTATATAGCTTTACTTATTTCTAATTTGCTAAATTTTATTCATATGCTCTATATATTGTGTTTCCACTTATCAAAAACATATTTTGCTGTAGCCATTAACTGGATATATTCTTTTTCTGTTCTCTGTACTACTAAAGATTGAGAATCTCTGTCTGAATAACATAAATCTTTCAGCTGATGATTTATCTCTTCAATCATCTTTTGATCATATAAATTATAAATATCACCAATTACCAGCAAATCAGGATCCAGGAAATTAACAAGTCCTGATAATGCTTTGATAAGATATTTAACTGATTGATTAATTACTTTCTCACATAGATCATCGCCCTCTCTATAGGCATTAATTATCTCCTCAATAGAGATTTGAGCATCTGCTAAATCCTGAAGTTGACTTTCTATCCCTTCAGACAAATTTTCCTTTACCTTTCTTTTAATAGCCGACATCGAAGACATGACTTCCAGACATCCTGTCCCACCACAACTACAGGGATAATCCTGATCACTCACCTTTATATGACTTATCTCTCCTGCGATACCATGGGCACCTCTATATAATTGACCGTTTACAACAAGCCCTGAACCAATACCCTCCGCGATAAAAATATATAAAAGGTTATCAACATTCATACCAACTCCATAGAAAGATTCATAGTATGTGGATAAATTTGCATCATTTTCTATATAGAGTGGTATCTTTATATCTCCATGCATGGTTTTTCTTAACTCTTTTTCAAACAACTTCTCCAGATTTACATTCTGCCAAACTTCACTTATACTATCTGTCAGGACTCCTTCCTGAGAATTGTAAATACCAGGAACAGATATTCCAATACCAATTAAAGAGGCAATATCCATCTCCTTTTTATAGAAATTATCTAAAATCCTCTCCAGTAATTCCTTGATTACCCGACTGGCCTCCACACCTTCAATCTTCCAGCTCTCCTGCTTCCTTAGTTTAAAATTAAGATCATAGATAGCATAGGAGATATAAGTATAACTCATCTCAACCGAGACAACATACTTTTTTTCTCCCCTGAACTCAATCAATCTAGGGGGACGTCCTCCTGTTGATTCCTGGAATTCTGTCTCAACTACTAAGCCGTCAGCCTTCAACTCTTTGATTATCGAAGAAACTGTGGCGTGTGAGACATCCAGAACACTACTTAAATCTTTGCGGGAAACAGGCTGTCTATCAATAATTTCACTTAATAATACACATTTATTATGTTGTTTTAACTCCCGGGTATTCTTTATCATTACAATCCTCACCGCCAGAATTATTTTTGTTTATTCCCAACTTCTTAGCCAGATGTTTACTTTAGCCTATTAAACTTGCTGCTGCCTCATCGATTATTAAATTTACTTCTGGATGTGTCTGAAGTAATGATGAAGGAGTCCGGGTACTAACAAACCCACTGACTGTATCTCTTATTGCTTCTGCTTTACTCTCGCCACTGGCCATTAGAATAATCCGATTTGCCTTCAAAATAGTAGCCATACCGACCGATATAGCCCTTTTGGGTACCTGATCTGATGAATCAAAAAATCTACTATTTGCTCTGATTGTTTCATCTGTTAAATTCACTAGATCAGTAGTTACATTCAATCTTTCACCTGGTTCATTAAAACCCACATGACCATTAGCTCCGATCCCAAGTACCTGAAGATCTATTCCTCCGCTTTTTCTGATCTCTTCTTCGTATTCCCGGCATTCTCCATATACATCATCTACCATTCCATCTGGTATGTATATATTTCTCTGTTTTATATTGACATGTTCAAAAAAATTATCTTCCATGTAATAATGATAACTCTGTGAATTTTCATGAGGGAGACGGTAGTATTCATCAAGATTGAATGTTTTTACCTCCGAAAAATCAATCTCTCCCATCTGATACATGGCAATCAGCTCCTGATACATACCGAGCGGTGTACTACCTGTAGCCAGTCCAAGTACACTATCAGGTTTTAGTGTAACCTGACTTGCTACCAGCAATGCTGCTTTCTTGCTCATAGCCTGATAATTCTCTTCGATTATGATACGCATCTCTCGACCCCCTTATTGTACTTTCACTAATGTTAACAGTACTTTCATGAATACTTAATAATATTTTCGTAAATTTTGATTTCGAACATTATCTTTCATTAAGATCTAATGGTTATTGATAACTATAGTCAAATTTTTTTCCTATTATAAATTCATTCACTATATATAGAATAACATTATAAAAGACTTTTTTCAAGTCTTTTTAAAAGTTTTTTAAGAATACTAATTTTCCTTTTATGCTCTTTATTTTAATCTAATTCATATTTCCTGTTGGCACGTTTTGCCCATCTTTAAATACTTCAGTTACTTCAATTCGATCATTTAAAAGCACAAAGTCAGCTCGCTTACCCTTTTCTATGTGACCTATCTCATTTTCCATACCAAGGCACTTTGCAGGATTGTATGTTGCCATATTTATAATTTTGTATAATGGTATGTCAATTACTTCGTCAGTAACTGATTTTATATTTCTGACAGCCTGATCCAGTGTGAGGATACTGCCAGCAAGTTGTCCATTTTCCAGACGGGCAGAGCCATCTTTTACGAAAACCTTCTGTCCTCCAAGATCATATTCACCTTCTCCCATTGAACCAGCCCGCATCTGGTCAGTAACCAGAATTATATGCTCAAGTTTTTTCGCCTGTAAAACCATTTTTATAGCTGCCGGATGAACATGCACAAAGTCAGCGATTAATTCACAGGTCAAATCGGTTGTTAAGGCTGCACCGATTATACCCGGTTCCCTGTGGTGAAATTTACTCATAGCATTAAATAAATGGGTAACATGAGAAAGACCCCAGTCTATTGCAGTGATAATTTTCTGATAGGAGGCCCCACTGTGTCCAGCAGACACTACAATATTGTTATCAGCCAGAAACTTAATAAAAGATTCGGCACCTTCAATTTCAGGTGCTATTGTGACAATCTTAATTATATCAAGATATTCTTCTATCAACTTATTATCTGCTTTGATTATATCTTTTGAAGACTGTGCCCCCTTATAGTCCTGGTTGAGGAAAGGACCTTCCAGGTGACATCCAAGGATTCTGGCACCATTAAGCCCCTCATCCCTACTTTCTACTAATTGCTGAATGTTTCTTAAGGCAGAGTCTATACTTTTCCGGGGCATGGACATAGTAGTTGGCAGAAAAGATGTAACACCTGATCTGACCAGGCTCTTCCCGATTTCCTTCAGGGCTTCCAGATTACTGTCCATGGTATCATAGCCTGCAGAACCATGTATATGTATATCGATAAAACCCGGGGCTAGATAATAACCTTTTCCATCGACTATTTCCAGGCTTTCCAAATCTCCATTTTCACTTTTCTCTTTAGTTGAGCTATTATAATTAGATGAATTATTCAATGAATTATTTCTTAAGCAATCTCTTATACCTTCAATATAATTACCTATATCTTCAAGTATTATATCTTCAATAATATCAGAAAAAAGTACCGCACCCTCAGAAATATTGTCTTTAAATACAATTTTAACATTTTTGATCAATTTCATCATGTTATTCAATCCTTTCTTATGAAGCGAGAAATCAACAAAAAACAAATTCAGTCTATATTATAAAACAATTAGGAATTATAGCCTTTCCTCTTACATGAAGGTGGCAGGCCTAACTCACTTCTATATTTAGCAACAGTTCTCCGTGAAATAGTTATCTTTAATTTCCTACTTAATAATGAAGATATTTCCCGGTCACTAAGTGGGCGACAGGAGTCTTCTCCTTTAATGATATCGGATATATAGGCCTTTATACTGTATGAAGAATAATTTTCAATACCACTATTAAAAAAGAATTTTAACTCAAACAAACCCTGAGGTGTCTGGATATACTTGCCGTTTATAGCCCTACTAACAGTAGATTCATGAACATTCGTCAATTTGGCTATATCATTGAGTGTCAGTGTACATAGATACTTAATACCCTTATCCAGGAATAAACTCTGTTTTCTGATAATTACATTAGCTATTTTACTTATTGTTTTTCTTCTCTGTTCAATACTATTTATTAACCATAATGCTGCCCGATATCTTTCTTTTAGGTAGTCAAGTTCTTCAGTACTATGACAATTTTTTAATAACTTATAATAATAATTATTTATCTTAAGTCCTGGTAATACATGATTATCCTCTAAAAGATAATCACCTTCAAATTTTTGAACAATTAAATCTGGTATAATATATTTTATATCTTCACCCTGATAAAAACCTGCAGTAGGGTATGGATTAAGCTTTTTAATCGCTTGAACAGACTGTTTTATTTTTAATTCAGAGATATTTAACACTCCTGCAATTAAATTAAGGTTCCCCTCAGCTAATTCTGCAATATAGTTTTTAACTATAGTTTGCTCAAGAGTGGTGTCTGCTGCCATCATCTTAAGTTGGATAAGCAATGATTCCTGAAAATTTTTAGCAGCAATGCCCGGTGGGTCAAGTCGTTGTATTTTTTTTACTATTTCTTCAACCTTTGCTGAATTAATTTGGAATATCTCTGCTATATTATTATATTCGATTTTTAAAAAACCCTGTTCGTTTAGATTACCAATTATATATCTACCTATCTTCAATTCATTTTCAGGTAAATATTGATACAATTGCCTCTCAACATAATCCGTAAACCTTTCTTCTCTCGACATAAAATTCTCGTAATTATTATTAGCGTTATTCAGATTATTCTCACTTTTTTTAGAATTGTCATCTTCCAATTTTTCTAATAATGGATTTTCCTTTACCATCTCTTCAATATAATCTTTAAGCTCCAGGGTAGAATATTGTAATAATTTTATAGCCATTGCAAGCTGAGGCGTCATATTGAGCTGTTGCTTTTGATCAAGGATTATATTTTGATTAAACTCCATAATCAGCCCCCTCCTCTGTAACTACAAACTAATTAAGCTAATTTAATTTGTTTAGCCAAACTAACATTTCACCAGTTTCTCTATTATCCCAGGCATAATAAGGTATTGCAATAATTTCGTGTGCCTTTAACTTGTGACCATCTGTAGTATATAAGTTATCCTGCCAGCTTTCTTCATCAAGTTTCATAGCCTGACCTTTTACAATTATTACTCCACCCAGTAGGTCAGCCTTATATTGAGCTTCCAGGTCAGCATACTGAGGCAGATATATAGCAGGTAAGTTTTTTCCATTATCCACTTCTTCAAGACAATAAACTACAGGTCCCCTTTGTATAGCTACTTTACCTATATTTTCTCTGATTTTCGGATTAGAATATACCTTCTCAACTGGCATACTCAAAACCAATTCAACCTGATCCCCATCAGACCAGTTTCTTTGTATATATAGATAACCATTATCTAACATATCATCAATATTAGTTTCTTCACCATTGACTTTTAGTACTGAATTTTTACACCAGCCAGGAATTCTTAGAGCTAGAGTAAATTGTACATTACTATCAGTTGATACTGTAAGATTTATATTACCATCCCAGGGATAATTAGTACTTTGTTCAAGTTTTATATTATTATTATTTAATCCAATATCAGCAGAACTATCTGCATATAGGTTTACAAAGATCTCATCATCACTATATGAATAAATATATTCCCCTATAGAAGCTAATAAACGTGCAATATTAGGAGGACAACAGGCACAACCAAACCACTTTTGTCTTGTTGGTTTAACATGTTTATGATCATTTCTTTTCTCACAAAGCTCTGGAAGAACTTCCAGTGGATTTACATAAAAAAACTTTTGTCCATCTTCTGAAATACCGCTCAAAACACCATTGTATAAAGCCTTCTCCAAAACATCAATGTATTCACCCTTCGGATCAAGATGAAACATTCTCTGAGCAAAGAAAACCAGAGCTATAGCTGCACAGGTTTCTGTATAAGCAGTATCATTTGGCAGATCATAATCAAAAGTAAAAGATTCTAGATGGCCACTGGAACCAACTCCTCCTGTAAGATACATCTGTTTTTTTGTTGAATTATCCCATAGTCTCTGACAGGCCTCAATAAGTTCTTTGTCTCCTGTTTCTCGTGCTACATCTGCCATACCACTATACATATACATAGCCCGTACTGCATGACCTATCGCAACTTCCTGTTCTCGTACAGGTTTATGGGCCTGAAAATAATCCCAGGGAGCTATATCTCCTTTGTCATTCCAGTAACTTGTTTTTCCTCTTTTATCATATTCAAGCTGAAAATAATTTGGCTCCTGACCGCGTTCATCAATAAAGTACCTGGCCAGTTCTTTATATTTTTCTACACCAGTAACATTGTATAGCTTTATTAAAGCTAGTTCGATCTCCTGGTGACCAGGATAACCTTTCATTTGATTATCTCCAGTGCCGAATAAGCTATCAATAAGGTCTGCAAAACGAATCATCACATTCAGTAACTTTCGTTTTCCAGTAGCCAGATAGTATGCCACTGCAGCCTCCATCATATGACCAGCACAATATAACTCATGTGCTTCAGCCAGGTTGGTCCACTTCTTCTCTGGGGCTTCTATCGAAAAATATGTGTTCAGATAGCCATCATCTTCCTGAGCTTTTTCTATCAATTCAATTACACTATCAGCAAGTGCTTCAAGTTCCTTGTCAGGGTTAGTAGTTAACTGATAGGCAACTGCCTCCAACCATTTGGCAACATCACTGTCCTGAAAGACCATCCCAATAAATTCACCTTTTGATTCACCAGCTGCAATCCTGAAGTTCTCAATTGCATTACTGGGATCGGCATCAGGAATTTCATCATTTAAGGCCATCCACTGGTATGGGATTACTTCTTTTCTAACCAGATTATTCTTGCTTCCTAATAACCCACCATCAACTTTTACATTCTTTAGTGGAACTGCTTTTATATTTACTTTATCTTTTGGCATATCATTACCTCCATACTATAATCATTCTATAAAAATCGATCTAGGACATTTAAATTACGTATATGAAGATAAGACCTTTATTTCTTTTAAAAAATATTATGTTATGCTATACTAATTCCGCCCTGGCAAATGTCCGTGAAAGATCAGTAATCTTCACCTTAACATGTTTATCAATTAAATGACCTGCATCTTTTACTATAACAATATATCCGTTGATTCTACTTACTCCATCTTCAGGATTGTTCAGCTGCTGATCCTCAATAGTAACAGTATATTCTTCACCTACACTTACCGGCAGAGCCAGTTTGGCCATCTCCTCTTTGCTTCCTTTACTGATAATATTATACTTTTCTATGTGTAACTCATCATTACCACTGATATATATATCAAGATCGAGCTCCTCTTCAAGTTCTTTTAATTTTTCTCCACCTGTTCCGATCATTACAGCAGCTACTTTAGGATGTAATTCCAGTAAGATAGCAGAAAATCTTTCTTCAAATATCAGTTCTGTCAGTTCCCTGATAATCTTTAGGGCCATGCCACTTTCTGACATAACCATTCCACTCCCCTGACAATAGGGGCACTCTTTCTGCATCAATTCACCAAAACCCTCCCGTATTTTTTTGCGGGTCATCTCTACCAGTCCAAGTTTTGTCAATCCCAGTAGGGCAGTTTTGGTTTTATCTTTATTTAATTCTGTTTCCAGGACCTCCAGTACCTTATCCTGGTGTTCTTTTATCGCCATATCTATAAAGTCTATTATTATAATTCCGCCA
Source organism: Halanaerobiales bacterium (assembly GCA_046546395.1). Classification (GTDB taxonomy): domain Bacteria; phylum Bacillota; class Halanaerobiia; order Halanaerobiales; family DTU029; genus JBDNGI01. Next base: position 24,650 of record JBKGXW010000017.1, on the reverse strand, counting down.
ATATCCCGTATCCTGAGCTGTCTGGCAATCTCTTTAGCCGCCTCAAGATTGGTTCTAAATACAGTTTCCTGGAGATTCTTTTTGCCTGTATATTTACCTGTATTAACATCTATACTTACAAGGGCTTCTGTCTTATCTATGATGACATAACCACCAGAATTCAACCAGACTTTTCTGTTCAGTACTTTGGACAGTTCTCTTTCTACTCCATAATTCACAAATATAGGTGTAGCGCGTTCGTATAGATAGATCCTGTTTCTAAAATGCGGCGATATCCTTTCAAGAAGATTTATTATCTTTTCATAATCTTTCTCACTGTCTATTACAACCTTATCTATTTCCGGGGAAAGATAATCCCTGACTACCTGACGAATTAAACCAACATGTCTGTATAATAAACTCGGGGCCTTATTCATACGATAGTCATCCTGAACAGTCTGCCAGACATGAATCAGGTAATCAAGATCCCTTTCCAGTTCTCCCTGCACCCGGTCTACAGCATTCGTCCTGATGATAACACCATAATCATAATCGGTTAAACGAGCGGTAATAGACTTCAAACGCTCCCTCTCATCATTATCTATTATTTTCCTGGAAATATTAATCCTGGACTCGTAGGGCATCAAGACAAAATATCTACCTGGCATTGATACTTTACAGGTGGCCTTGGGCCCCTTGGAACCTATAGATTCTTTTATAATCTGGACCATTATTTCCTGTCCCGGCTGCAGTACCTGCTGAATCCCGAGCTTATTATCATGCCACAACTCCAGTTGGGATTCGTTCAAGAGTGGGTAGAGATCATTAATATGTAAAAAAGCATTGCGGTCAATACCTATATCCACAAATGCAGCCTGCATACCGGGAAGAACATCCTTTACCCTTCCCCTGTATATATTCCCGGCTATCTGATCATAAGTATCCTGTTCCAGAAAGACATCTTCCAGCCTTCCGTCTACAAGTACAGCCGCCCTTTTCTCACGTATTCCTGAATTAATAATTATCTGCCTACTCATTTTCCTCAACTCCCTATAACTTTATCATCAAGAGGGCTATAAAATTTATCTCCTATATTTACATATAAACCCTCACGCTCTACTTTTATAACCGGTATTTCTCTTACTTCCAGGAAGTAATCAGCTATTGCCCTGATTAACTCTTCTGGTCTTAGATTACCGTTACTCCCGGTTTTTACACGGAATAACCATCGCCCTGATTCACTTAGATAAGCATCATAAATTAATGGTCTGATATCCAGTTCCCTATCTTTCTTATTTCGTCTATGCCTGATAACTTCTATGCTCTCACGTCCGAGGAACTTATCAAGCATTAGCTCTTGTTTCTCCACATTCTCTGCTGTATTATCAGCAAAGTCCATATTCAGTATATAATCAGCTGTATTAATAACAGCCATCAGAGATTTCAGATTTTCAGGTATATTCCTGGCCTCCAGAATTTCAATACCTTCCGGTAAATTCTTGTTTGCCATCTTGATGAATTCTCTCATTTTCATCTCTTCAGCCAGTTCCAGGTCAAAGTATTCAGCCCTGCCTATCATCCCAACCTTTAACGGCTGGCCAAGTGACAAAATCATATGGGGATTAAATCCCTGAGAATAGGCCAGCGATAACCCGGCCCTTCTAAACGCCCGCCGAAATGTTTCCATCAACTCCAGATGTGAAATATATTTTACCGGATATAGTTCTGAGAATTTTGCTCTAATTAGCATGGTTCTCACCACTCATTATCTCCAGTTCAGTATCCAGCTCAAAGCAAATATCACAACCAGTACATCCAGCAGACCTGCAGTCCTCGGTATATTCACCCTCAATGGCAATCTCATATTCTTTTTTTAAAAATCCTTTACTGACACCCATATTGATATGATCCCATGGTAAGACCTCATTAATATGTCTTTCCGCCAGATATTGATTCATATCCAGGTTATTCTCGTCAAAGGCATCCTGCCAGTTCTTAATAGAAAAGGATTCGCGCCAACCGTCAAAACGAGCCCCTTTCTTCCAGGCACTCTCAATAACTGCAGATAATCTCCTGTCACCACGGGCAAAGACACCCTCCAGAAGACTTAGATCTGGGTCATTCCAGCTGAAGTCCAGCCCCTTACCCTTTAGATGGTCCATCAGGTATTTTTGTTTCTCTTTAATTTCATCTTTAGTAATCATCCTAACCCACTGAAATGGAGTAAATGGCTTTGGTACAAATGTAGATACACTTATATTGACATTGATGCGTCTCATCCTTTTACTGCTCTCTCTTCTTATCTGACGGCCCAATTCCAGGACTTTCTTTGCAAGTTTTTCTATTCCGGCCAGGTCCTCCTCTTCTTCTGTAGGAAGACCAAGCATAAAGTAAAGCTTGATTGTCGACCAGCCCTCTTCAAAGGCCCCCTTCACCGCATCATAGAGGTCTTCTTCATTGACACCCTTATTAATTACATCTCTCAATCGCTGTGTTCCTGCTTCAGGTGCAAAAGTTAATCCTGATTTCCTGACCCTCTGTACCTCTTTGGCAAGATTTACCGAAAAGCGGTCTACTCTTAGAGAGGGTAATGAAATACTGACTCTCTGCTCTTCATACCTTTTAGCCATTGTTTTAACCAGATTAGCTACCTCACTATAGTCCATTGTACTTAAAGATGTCAGAGATATTTCTTCATATCCTGTATTCTTTAATATTTCGTCAGCCAGTTTTATAATTGTTTCTTTGCTGCGCTCTCGGGAAGGCCGATAACTAATTCCAGCAGCACAGAAACGACATCCCCTGGTACAGCCCCTGGCAATCTCGATAACAGCCCTGTCATGAACTATGCTCATATATGGCACTATAAACTTTGTAGGATAAAAGGCCTGATCAAGATTTCTGACCACCTGTCTTTGTACCTTCTCTTTAATATCCTCACTAATAGTTGAAATATCTTTGATCTTTCCATCTGAAGTGTAATTAATATTATATAAAGAAGGTACATAAACCCCGGGAAGTTTATTTAACTCAAACAACAACTCTTTTCGCTTGATACCCTCATCTTTCAATTCCCGGTATTTTTTTACTAATCCAGCAATACCGTCTTCTGCTTCACCTATAAAGAAGAGATCTATAAAATCCGCAATTGGCTCAGGGTTAAAAACAGTCGAGCCGCCGGCTATTACCAGCGGATACTGCTCATCCCTATCCCTGCTATATATCGGCAGTCCAGCCAGATCCAACATATTGATGATATTGGTATAACTCATCTCATATTGGAGTGTAAAACCAAAGATGTCAAATTCGGATATGGGCTTTTTGCTTTCCAGAGAAAATAAAGGTATATCTTCTTTTCTCATCAATTCCTCCATATCACTCCATGGAGCATAGCTTCTTTCACAAATAATATCCTCTTCATTGTTCAACAGATGATAGATAATCTTCAGGCCCAGATGGGACATACCTATCTCATAAAGATCTGGAAAGGCAATAGCCACTTTCGTTTTTTCAGGACTCCAGTCTTTTTTAATGGAATTCCACTCATTCCCGATATACCTGACAGGGTTTGATACCTTATATAGATTCTGGTCAATTTTTTCAGCTAACGTCATTAAATATATTCACCTCATGTTTTTGCATGTATTGCTATTTATGATTCATCCATTAATACACACCTGGATATTTCATCACCATTTTATAGTATATCCCGCATTCTTATTTCCTTATCCCTATGATTGAAATATGATTTGATTAAACGGGCTTCACTGATAATACCCTTGATGTTAAATTGACTATCCAGTACAAAAAATAGATTGTATTTTACAGGATTTATGTGATAAATTGCATCCTTTATAGGCAGGTTATCATAGACAACCCTGCCTGATAATTCTTTTACCGCAAAGTCTTTAAATATCTCATTTCTTCTGGATAAATATCTCAAAAAGTAATAAAATAATTGTTTTTCTTCTTTATTAATCATACCATAAATAAAGAAGAAAAAAAATAAAAACCAGATATTTGCCCTGTTTAAAACTAAAACCAGTATTCCCAGCAGGATACCTATATAGACAAAAAACCTGGCCATCTTAAAAGCAATTGTATTACCCTTTTTTATTCCATATATTAGTATTAAAACTCCCCGCAGGGCCCTACCCCCATCAAGAGGTAGTATAGGTATTAGATTGATACTGGCGATTATTATATTATATTCTAGTAAGAGATTTATATATTTATTAGTTTCTATAATATTTAGAAAAAGCAGAATATAGAGAATGGAGGCAAAGACTATATTAAAAACTGGTCCAGCCAGTGCTACTTTAATCTCCTGCCATGGCTTCATCTCCAGAAGGCCAGTATATTCTGCCATTCCCCCAAATGGAAACAATTCAATCTTTGTGACCTTATATCCATAATATAATGCTGTAAACATATGGACAAATTCATGAAGAATTACCAGCGAAAAGGCAATCAACACCTGTTCAATCATTCCAAGCAGAAAGAAAATAACTAATATTAATAAAAAAAGGGGGTTAACCCTTATTGTCAAACCCCATACTTTCATTAAACTCCTCCCCTTCTTAATAATATATATTAAGCAAAGGGTATGATTTATACTATTATGTTTGGTAAAAAATCATATTGTTTTTAAGTAATTTATATTAAAACATAATTTTCTTTCTGCGTATATTCACATTGATAACCAGTCCAATAGCAATCAGTGAAGTTATCATCGAACTTCCCCCATAGCTAATAAATGGCAGGGGCAAACCAGTAATCGGCATCAGACCCATTGTCATCCCTATATTCTCAAGCACATGAAAGAAAAACATGGTACCTATTCCTACAGCTACCAGTCGGCCGTAATTGTCCCTGGCCTTTCTTGCAACATTATAAATCTGCCACAATAGTAGTAAATATAATGCAATCACAACAACTACACCGATGTATCCAAATTCTTCTCCAATTACAGAAAATATAAAGTCTGTGTGTTTTTCCGGTAGGAAATGCAGTTGATTCTGGGTTCCAGAAAATAAACCCTTCCCAAATAACCGGCCTGAACCAAGGGCTATTTTTGACTGGAATATATTATAACCAGCATCATGTATATCTACACCGGGATTTATAAAAACTAAAAGGCGGTTCAGTTGATATTCTCTTAAAAAGATTAATGGTGTATCAAAAATTAGGTGTGAAGCTATAAATAATATCAGAATCAAAAAACCACCACCGAAAATTATCAGCAGAAACTTAGTATTTGCTCCACCAACATACATCATTCCTATCAGTATAGCAATCAAAACAAGAGCAGTTCCCAGATCGTTTTGCAAGAGAATTAACGAAAATGGTATTAATATATAGATACACGGCTTGATAAAACCGGTCAAATACTTTAATTGATCCTTATTCCGGTCAATAACAGCTGCGAGTACAAGAATAATCATTACCTTGGCCAGTTCAGAAGGCTGAAAGTTAATTGGACCTAGACTTATCCAGCCTTTCGTTCCTGAAACTGTATATCCTATCAATAAGATAGTAGCCAGGACACTGACAGTTGATATATAGATTATTTCAGATAGATGTTCATATATATGATAATCAAAAAACTGGATAATTATTACAAGTAAACTGCCAAGTACTACCGAGACAACCTGTTTTCTCAGCAAGAGAATGCCATAAGAACCAGGTTTATTTAGTTCAACAGCACTGCTGATCGCCAGCAAACCTACTACTATCAACAAAAATGTTGCAAGTGGAATATACCAATTAAGATTACGACGTAATTTTTTATTTAATAACATAAGCAAAATCCTATCCAGATCTTTTTATTGGAAAATTAGCTACTAATGCAGTCATCCCTTCGGTTCTATCTAATTCCATCTTTATCTGTGTATCATCAACTTCTATATATTTAGTCAATACCTCCAACAACTCTTTTTTCATTGATTTCATCTCTTCGGGTGATAACTTTATCCTGTCATGAATTAAAATAAACTGAAGACGTTCCTTTGCAATATCCTTACTGTTTTCAGAATCACTTTTCAATCCAAGTTTTTTTAAAAAGTCTATCATAAACCCCTCCTTTGCCTTTAAGACAATCCAACAATTCTTTTCAGTTTTTTCAATAGAGTATCCTTTTCTAGACTCATCAGAGGTAAGTCCTCTCCATCTATCCTTCGAGCAATATTCATAAAGGAATTTCCTGCCAATGATTTGTCAGATTTCAATACTATAGGCTCACCCCTGTTAGTTGAAATAACTATATTTTCATCTTCAGGAACTACTCCCAATAAATTTATAGCCAGAATCTCAATCATGTCATCAATATCCATCATGTCTCCCCTGTCAACCATATCAGGTCTGAGTCTATTTATAATTACTTCAGGATCCCTTAAACCCTCTGTTTCCAGAAGACCTATTATCCTGTCAGCATCACGCACCGCCGATACCTCAGGTGTGGTGACAATCACTGCTCTGTCAGCACCAGCAATTGCATTTTTAAAGCCCTGCTCTATACCAGCAGGAGAATCGACTATAATATAATCCATATCTTCTTTCAGTGTATCAGTCAGTTCTTTCATCTGAAAAGGAGTTACTGCAGTTTTATCTCTTGTCTGAGCTGCCGGTAGTAAAAATAGATTGTTATGTCTTTTATCCCTTATTAAGGCCTGTTCTAACCTACAGTTCCCTTCTACAACATCAACGACATCATATACTATTCTGTTTTCCAGCCCCATAACCACATCAAGATTTCTCAATCCTATATCTGCATCTATTAAACAGACACGTTTGTCCATCATGGCCAGTGCTGTTCCTATATTAGCTGATGTAGTGGTCTTTCCTACACCACCTTTTCCTGAAGTAACTACTATTACTTTGCCCGCCATTAACGTTCCCCCTTTATGTATTTAAAAATATTTTTTCTATCTCAACTGAAGCTCTTCAACAATAATTGCACCATCTTTAACATAAGCCCGTTCTGGAGTTGCTGGTTCTATATCCTTTAATTCATCTGGTGAGCGTGAAATTACATTACCAATACGTAACTGAGTGGGTTGTAATTTTAGAGCAATAACCTGAGACTCATTTGAACCAGCTGCTCCAGCATGAACTACTCCCCGTAGTTTTCCAACTACCAGGATATCGCCACCAGCAATAACCTCTGCCCCTGGATTCACATCACCTATGATAACTATATTTACCGGGTATTTCACTCTTTGCCCGGAACGAATCGTCCTATTTATAAGGATTGTATCCAGACTTTTATTCTTCTCTATACTGTCCCCCTGGCTTAAAAAGAACACATTCTCTACCTTTTCATATCTTGATAAAAGTTCTATAAGTTCCTGCATCTCTTCAGCTGATAGGACTAATCCATTGGGATTTAAATACAAATCTACCCCTGTAAAAAAATTGCTGGCTTCATCAGTATGCTTAACAAGTGCTTTCTTGATTTCCGGAAAACTCTTTTCAGGATTTAGATTGATATAAACCCCTTTTGTTGTGACTTTAAACGAAATAGCATCCATAATACTTCTCCTTTGTCTTCTCAACCATATTTGACAAAAAATTACCTGTATATACTATTCGTTAAAAATACAAAAATTCCTTCATAGTAACAGTATTAATTTGTTGCCCATATCCATAACTGTCAGTCATATCTCAGAAATTTAGCCGATTTACTCTTCATCCACTTCTTCTTCTGCCCCCTGTTCTACATCGTCCTCTTCTACTGTTTCCTCTATCCCAAAGTACTGCCGGAATATTTCTTTAGCAATAGGGAGTGTATATGCACTTGAATTACCCTCTTCCAGGAATACAAGCACTGCAACTTCTGGATCACCTACGGGAGCAAAACCTGCAAACCACCCATGATTGGCTCCAGTGGCACTGGTCTGTGCTGTACCGGTTTTACCAGCTACCTTTACAGGAAAATCCATAAACCTTGAAGACGCCGTACCATAAGAGGCGTTTGTCACCTCTGTCATACCCTGTCTTAGAATTTCATAAGTTTCCTCTTTAAAGGGAAGCAGTCTAATAATCTCTGGCCTGATGTCTACCACAATTTCGTTATCACCATTTACTATTTTATCAACAATAAATGGTCTATAAAGTTTACCTCCGTTTGCAATTGTAGATACCATATTGATTAATTGCAACGGAGTGGTTGTTATTTTCTGGCCTATGGATAAATGCACTGCATCTCCGGGATACCAGATCTCTCCCTGGCTTTCCCATTTCCATTTATTATCGGGAACTAGCCCTTCCTTTTCGTTGGGCAAATCCACTCCTGTTCTACTCCCCAGGCCATACTGTCTGGCAGTCCAGGCCAGTTGGTCACCACCATATTCATTATATAATTGGTGACCAAGTTGATAAAAGACAACGTTATTTGAACGAGCAATGGCTTTAGTAAAAGAGAGTCTCCCTTCTCCACCTTCATGCCAGTTGCGATATTCCCACTTACCGATAGTGTATTTGCCAGTTTGATCAACAAAAACAGTATCAGCGCCTATTCCCAGATCTTCTATAGCTGCTGTCCCGGTTACAAGCTTAAATATTGAACCAGGGTTTACCTGGCTCATAATTGGTCGATTATAAAGGGGTTTCAACGGATCATTTTTTAGGCTATGATAAATCTCATGAGTTAATCCATGCGCAAAGTCATTAAGGTCATATCCAGGTTGACTAACCATAGCAAGTATAGCACCGCTGTTGGGATCCATTACTATTACTGACGCCCCTGAAGGTGGAAATAACTCCTCGTCTTTTTCTGCAATTTCTCGAAGCCGATATAATTCATCTTCAAGTAATTCTTCTATATATTGCTGTAGCTCCAGGTCGAGATTCAGGATTATATCATTTCCTGCCACAGGCGGCTTATTACTCAGGGTTTTAATTATCTCTCCCCGACTATTAACCTCTACCTGTTCTATACCATCATGCCCCCTAAGATAGAGTTCATATTGATGTTCCAGCCCTGTTTTCCCGACAATATCTCCACCTTTATAATTATAACCTTCTGCCGTGAAGCTCTTTAATTCGTTCAGACTTATCTCTCCAACATAACCAATAAGATGTGAAGCAAAATCATCATAAACATATTCTCTCATTGATGATTCCTTTATCAAAATACCCGGTAAGTTATCACTGCTTTCTTTGATAATTACCATTATCTCTCTGGATATATTACGTTTAAGCAATACCGCCGATGAACTATCACTTTTACCCATTTCATAATTACTTTTTAATAGCTCCAGATCAAGACCTGTTGTATCTGACAGTTTCAGTAAAAGTTCTTCAATTTCATAATCCGGCGAAACCTCATTGGGAAGTAAATATAAATTATATGACTCCTTGTTTGAAACCAGAATATTATTATTTCTGTCAACTACTTTTCCCCGCGGAGCACTTATAGGGCGTTCAGACAATCTATTACCCTCAGAAAGTTCATAATAATAATTACCCATTAACAACTGTAACTGCCCGGCCCGTAATACCAGAATTAGCAAAATAATCACTATTATTACACGTAAAACACCAACCCTGTCACCCATAATAATTTCCTCCAGGATCTAATATACGATAATAAATAGAATATACTATAAATCCTATAATTGCATTCAGTAGCGCCCCTGGAAGGATTATAGATTTCAGGACAGCAAGGTAATTTACATTAAATATTAGACTTTCAGATAGTAGAATAATCAGTGTCTCATGGATAATTGTCATTATAAAAATAATAACTGGTGGTATGAATATCTTTTCTTTAAAAACAATACCATCCATAAAACCAGCGACTCCCCCAGCAAAAAGTTTAACAACCGTATATATACCAAACATGCTCCCCAGAAAGAGATCCTGCAGTAGACCAGCTACAAACCCCAATCCCGCTCCATATCTAACACCCCAGATTAGTCCTATCACAACAGACACAACAAGGAGAAAATCAGGCCTTACGCCCTCAAAAATAAAATCAGGAGGATAGATGACCTGGAATATTAAGGCCATAATAACAACCAGTATATTAACTAGATTCCGTTTCATTATCCTCCCCTCCTTTATAACTGTCGTGAATACTTTTAGTAAACAATTCAGTAATCTATTCAGTAAACTATTTAAGTTAGCATTATTTGAAAATATATTTTATTACCCTTCAAAATTAGTTATAACTAAAACCTCTTCAATTGTCTTCAGATTCATAAATAACTCTATTTCTGCCTTCTGTGACAGACCATAATTATCATTCTCAACTGAGATCACCTTACCTATAGGTATACCCTTTGGGTAAATATTGGATAATCCAGAAGTGACAATAATATCTCCTTCTCGTATATCTCCCTCTTCACTGGATGTGTTCCAGGATATATTACCCATTATATTGACACGCCGTTCATTAAGCTGACCCCTGACAAGACCAATAGCCCTGGATGCAGGTCTGCTTACAATACCCCCCACAACAAACTCAGGGTTGTTAGCTAATAAAACCTGTGATGTATAAGCGCCGACATATTCAATTCTACCCACCAGAGAACCATTATAGGTGACTACAGGCATATCCTCCTGAATACCATCCCTGGAACCTCGGTTTATCATAATACGGTCATCCCAATGTGTTGAGGTATAACCGATAACTCTGGCTCCTAGACTACTGAAAGAAATTTGATTTTTGAATGACAAAAGCTCTCTCAACCTGATGTTCTCTCTACGATAATATTCACTCAACTGACTCTCTACTTCATAATCGGAAATCTGCTCCTTGAGCTGTTCATTTTCAGCTATAAGTTGATCCATATTGGTTAGTCCATTCCAGTAATTACTGACTGAATTACAAAAGCCAGTAGTATACTCAATTACTGGAGAAATAAGATTGTATACTCCCTTTTCTATCCAGTTCAAAAAAGGTACATTAATCCCGGAAAATTTAACTACACCTACTCCCAGAACAACAACAACTAAAACAACCGTAATCAAAATATTTGTCCTGTTGAATCTATGCAAACTATCACCACCTATCTGGTATTAAGATATCTTTTTAGGTGATTGTAGAATACTCTTCAGAGTCTTAATTTCTTCCAGTACGATACCAGTGCCTTTTACAACACAATCCAGTGGGTCCTCAGCCAGGTGAACAGGCATCTGGGTTTCTTTTATCAATAATTTATCCAGACCCTTCAATAGTGCTCCACCACCTGTCAGAACAATACCCCTGTCCATTATATCGGCCGAAAGTTCAGGCGGGGTTTGTTCCAGTGTGTACTTCACTGCATCGACAATAGAAGTTACTGGTTCCTGAAGTGCATCCCTTATCTCCTTGGAAGTTATCTCCAGAGTCTTCGGTAGACCTGTAACAAGATCTCTTCCCCTGACATCTTTAACCGTTTCTTCAATACTTTCATGATTAAGTGCAGAACCAATTTCCGTTTTAATTTCTTCAGCAGTTCTTTCACCAATCATTAATTTATACTTCTTTTTTATATAGTGAATAATACTTTCATCCATTTCATCTCCACCCACACGGATAGAACGACTGCTAACTATACCACCAAGAGAGATCACAGCAACCTCTGTTGTACCTCCCCCTATATCCACAACCATATTACCAGTAGGTTCGTGTACGGGAAGACCTGCACCAAAAGCTGCTGCCATTGGTTCCTCTATTGTATAGGCTTCACGGGCCCCGGCATGTGTAGCAGCATCAAGAACAGCCCTTTTTTCTACCTCTGTAACACCTGAAGGAACACAGATAATAATCCTGGGGCGTACAAGTCTTGATCTTTTATGTGCTTTAGTAATAAAATACCTGATCATAGTTTCAGTTACATCAAAATCAGCTATTACTCCATCTTTCATTGGTCTGACAGCAATAATATTACCAGGTGTACGACCAATCATATTCTTAGCCTCATCACCAACTGCCAGCACATCTTCTTTATTATCCCTCAATGCAACTACAGAGGGTTCACGAATTATTACACCTTTACCTTTTACATATACTAATGTGTTTGCAGTGCCCAGATCAATCCCTAGATCTCTTGAAAATGGCGCACTGACAAAGTTAAATACCATTATTACTTCCCCTTTCTATATTAAACCCTTCATAAAATTATTTGCTATTTTATACTAGTTTATATCAAACCCTTTTCTTTCATACTAACAAATATCCCATCACCAATAATAATATGATCCAGAACGTCAATACCTATAATATTCCCTGAATCAATTAATTTTTTAGTAATATTAATATCATCACGGCTGGGATCTGGTATACCGCTTGGATGATTATGAACCAGAATCATGGCCGCAGAACTATGTTTAATCGCTTCTTTAAAAACCTCCCGGGGATGTACTATAGAGCTCGATAAACCCCCTTTACTGATCATTGGAATGGAGATTATTTGATTTTTAATATCAAGTAAAACCACTTTAAAAACTTCCTGAGTGAGATAACGTAATTCCGGCATCAATATTTTTACTGCATCAGCCGGAGCTTTAATTATCTCCTTCTCCTCCCTATTAATTGAAGCCATTCTTTTACTTAATTCTACTAAAGCTCTTATCTGAACCGCCTTGGCAGTTCCTATACCTTTAACTTTCTTTAATTCTTTGACTGTTAAATAATGTAATGCTTTCAGCCCGCCATATTTATTATAGATATCCTGTGATAATTCAACAGCTGTCCTCTTCGTGTTACCCACCCGGATTATTAACGCCAGCAATTCTGCATCCGATAGGCTATCTGCTCCATACTTAACAAGTTTTTCCCGGGGGCGCTCATCTGCAGGCATCTCCTTAATAGTAAACCTGTACTCAACAGCACCCATATACTATCTACTCCCTACTTATTTTTTCTGTAACGCTATATATAAATTTTAATTTTGTAAACATGTTATAATAAAATTCACCAGCATACTATAGTCGGGATAATTATTATTCCTCCATGCCACTCAGTCGAACTCCATGTCTCCTTCGTTCTGGAAAACAGACCTCTCGGCCTCCTACCTCCAGTCTGTTTTAACAGTCGCTACAGAATAATAATAATCCCTGGGCTTAGTTATACAGATAATACACTCCATGCCATCTAATATCTAAAAAACTGATACTTCAAATTCTTTTAACATCTGTACTAATTTGTGAATAGGTAGTCCCATTACTGTAAAATATGAACCATTGATCTTTTCAACAAAGATACCACCAATACCCTGGATACCATAGGCGCCGGCCTTATCCATTGGTTCACCAGTTTTTACATATTCCATGATATCTTCATCACTGATAGGACCCATAAAAACATCGGTCTCTTCATAATCAACAGATACTTTTCCAGACACAGTATCATAAATAGCTATTGCTGTCATTACACTGTGTTTCCGGTTACGCAGCTTCTTCAATATAGAGACTGCTTCCTCCTGGTCTGATGGTTTACCAAGGACCAGATCATCAAGTACTACAATAGTATCAGAACCAATAACGAGTGTATCCTCCACCAGGTCAGCCACTTCCTCAGCTTTTGCCCTGGCCAACTCCTTTACCATCTCAACAGGTTCCATGTCTATAAATTCTTCTTCATTTATTTTACTGGGAACTATAGTAAAGTTGAAACCCAGCATCTTCATTAATTCCTGCCTTCGTGGTGATGCAGAAGCCAGTACTAATTTTGCCATTTTAAACCCTCCTGATTATATTTTGCGGTATATTATTTAGAGAAAAATAAGTAACCAGCCCTACACCAATACCTGTAGGTACAGATAATAGTATTAGAAAAGGTAAATAATAAAAAATACCAGGATTACTAATAATGAAGAAAGCAACTATAATCTGGCCCAGATTATGGAAGGCAGCCCCTGCAACACTGACCCCTACCAGACTAAATCTCTTTCTTAAAAATGTATAAAGAAGAGCCATTATAATATACCCCAATAATCCACCACTGATACTTAGATAAAAATTTATAGTCAGAAAGGTTCCGGCCATTATAGAGCCCAGAAACACTCTTAATAACAAAATCAATAACCCTCCACCAAAACCAAACAATACCAGACCTATTAAACTAACTATATTAGCAAGTCCCAGTTTTGCACCGGGAACTATATAGGACATTGGAATCATAGTTTCAACAAAATGAAGAATTAAACCCAGAGAAACTAGCAGCCCAATAATAACTATACGTCGAGTTCTATTCATATAAAATAACCTCTCTACTTTCACATTTAATAATTCAATAACGACATGTAGTATTCCTCTATTTAAAAACTAAAAAATAAAGGTAAATAGAATTATAGGAATTAATTGTCTTTTTTGTATCACTTATTTACTATATTAATGGATTAAGAGCAAATAAGTAGAGTCAAGGATAGACTAACCAGATTACCAGGAAACACCGTCAAGATCAGCTTCCTTATACTCTATCCAGATTGATACCTGGTTTGGCACACAGATAATCATCGGTCCTGGTTGACTGATCCACCCGGTCTTTTCACAGATTTTTTCCGGGTCTTCGGGTGGTGCTTCTTCCAATCTAACCTTCCCATTGTGAGCTTCGATTATACTTGTCCCCAGAGGCCCATTTACCTCTACATGTAGTGGTTCTTCTCTGTAAGTATTACTAAGAGGAATTCTCTGCTGCATATTATCACCCTGTCGAATAACAATAACCTGTTCCTGATTATTATTACTTCCACCTAATAAAAACCCTACTGGTGCCAGAATAACAATAACACTCAGCAGGAGTAAGGATACAATTAACACTTTATCATATATTGTTATAAAATCCCATAGTCTTCGCATATCATATGTCACATCAATTCTATATTTAATGTTGTATTATAGATATTTTTTATAATTATATAATACCTTCTCTATTTAATAATTTGCATTTTTAGTTTGGCAAACTATAGTTGTATCTATTAGAATTGATTTTTATAATTAAGTAGAAGGTCAAATTATCCCTCATTTTTATAATTAGATAGAAGGTCAAATTATCCCTCAATAATACCTAAATAATATATAATACAAACTACCTGCTTTTAGTTCGTTTATATTTTTTTGCGCATGATGTTTTCCTGTGTTAATTGTAACATTTTTTTCAAGTAAAGTCTAGAAATAGTCTTCTATACTGCCAATATCATATATATCGTAAACTCTATTAACTGGCGGAACCAATACTTTATTTTAATTTAGTTTTATTAATTATTGTTTATTTTAGTTGATAATAGTTAATATTTGTTATATAATAAGTATATAAATGGAAATATATTTATGGGAGAGTGATTCTATGTCAGCTAATAAAAAGATGATTACTGCTCAGGATTTGGCCGAGGAACTGGATCTATCTGTCGAAACTATCTGGAGGTATACAAGGGAAGACAAAATACCCTACATCCAATTAGGTAATAAACAATACCGCTATATCCTTACCGATGTCATAGAGGCTTTAAGCAACCCGGTAGTCATGGAAAATAAGGCAAAATATGAAACTAAGAAGAAAAAATTCACTTATCAGGATTATCTGGAACTGCCGGAAGAACCGGGATATCAATATGAAGTCCTGGAAGGTGACTTGATCCGGGAACCATCACCAATAGTAATACACCAGAGGGTCTCAAGACGCCTGCAGCGTATTCTGGAAGACTATTTCTGGGAGGTCGATCCCGATGGTGAGGTTTTCGATGCACCTCTGGACGTAACCCTTTCTGACATCACTGTAGTACAGCCAGATCTGTTTTATGTTGCCAGTAATGAAAGTAAGATTATAAAGGAAAAGCGTATTGATGGAGTACCCACTCTGCTTGTAGAAATACTCTCTACATATAATCCCCGTAAGGACAGAGTACAGAAGATGAATATCTACAAAAAGGTGGGAGTTCAACATTACTGGATTGTAGACCCAGCAGAAAAAACTATCGAATGCTTTGCACGGCGTAATAATACCTTTGCCCTTCTCGTAACAGGTATGGATGAAGATGTGGTAGAACACCCTGATTTTCCAGATATGAAAATACCACTGGAGAGACTATGGAATAAGCCTAAATTGGAAAATGATTAAGTAAACCAGTAGAAAACCTAGAGATCATGTTCAGGAAGCTTATATATTTTTTGGAAACCTCAAAAAATGATAAACACTCATCTTGAACTTGTTTTGAACTAACCTGTGAACTAATTGCTAAAATTAAGCAAAATAAAATAATGAATACATCTTAATTTTTAAATTCTTTAAAATCATATATATGACTCCATTCTAATACCTATAACTGTGCAGCTATCCTATCATCAACCTCTATTTTCTAGATAAAAAAAATCCCCGCCACACAAAAGTACAGCAGGGATTTAGCAATTAATTGTTCTATATGCTTTCTCTTTTTAACTCATATCATATATTAAACTTCAAGATATCTCAATCTTTATTCCTCCAAAGACTCGCCATTGCTTTCTATAACTTCTTTGTACCAGTAGCCAGAATCTTTAATAATGCGTTCACCTGTTTTATAATCAACATAGATTAAGCCAAAACGCTCCTGATAACCATTTGCCCATTCAAAATTGTCCATCACAGACCATAGAAAATATCCGCCGATATCAGTCCCGTTTTCTCCTGCACGTTTAAATTCATTGAGATATCTATTTACAAAATCAATTCGCTGAGGGTCATGAACCTTCCCATCCAGGGAAGCCCACTCTATATTGGACATACCATTTTCAGTAATTATAACTGGTTTACCATATCTTTCATAATAAAATTTGGGACCCCAGTATAACGTTTCTGGAGTAACTGGCCAATTAAAAGCAGTTCTTGGATATCCTTCCTCTTTATCTACTATAGAAGGATTACCTTCACTATCCTGACCGATATATGCCCCCTGGTAGATGTTTATTCCAAAAAAATCGATGGGTTGAGAGATGATATCCATATCTTCATCAGTAATATCAGGCATATGATCAGCAAATTGATTTAAGCCATCCTCAGGATATTCACCAAAGAAAACAGGATCCATCCACCAACCTACAGACCATAGTTCTCTATCTTCATTAATTGAGAAATTAGCCTGACGGGCTAACTCAATATTTTCTGGCGTTTCCTTTTCAGGCATTATAGGGAACCCTGCCGGTGCAATACCAATACGGCATTTCTGTTTTGAGTTCTCCCTGATAACCTTAACTGCTTTTCCATGTGCCAGTAGTACATTGTGTCCTACTTGCAAAAGATCATCCATACTTAATTTAAGACCTGGTGCATGAACACCCATCTGATGCCCCATAACAATAAAGACCTGTGGCTCATTAATGGTAAACCAGTTTTTTACCCGGTCAGACAGCCTATCTACAACTACTTTTGTATATTCGGCAAACCAATCAGAGCTGTCGGGATTCAGCCAGCCTCCTTTTTTGTATAATTCGTAAGGGAAATCCCAGTGAAATAATGTTACATATGGTTCGATATCATTAGCAAGTAATTCGTCAATCAAATTATCATAAAATTCCAGTCCCTTTTCATTTACTTTACCAGTTCCATCAGGAAGAATACGCGGCCATGATATTGACAGTCGATAAGCCTGTAAGCCCATTTGCTTCATTAATTGTACATCTTCCTTATATTTATGATAATGATCACATGCTACATCTCCAGTTTCATCATTAATTATAGCCCCTTCTTTTCTTGTAAACATATCCCATACCGATAATCCCTTGCCATCTTCAAATACTGCTCCTTCAATCTGGTATGATGCCGCTGCAGCTCCCCAGACAAAATCTTTAGGAAAACCCATTAGATCAACTCCTAGAATAAAATTATTACTCAGTTATATTACATAGTTATATTACTCAGTTATTTTTACTCATATATAGCTATTTGACAGTTAAACTTTCTATTCTATCATAATGCTCAACTCTAACATAATGCACAACGTTACCCCCATCGCCCAAATCATAGACTAGATCAGAATAGAGTGTTCTTTAGACTATTTTAGATAAATTGTTTAAACAATGTTTATTATCATTAATTTATTCTAAACTTACTTTAAAGTGATTAACTCTAAAGTTCTTCCAGGGACTTTACATTTCCATAATTCACTTCTGTTTTTCCATTATCTGCCGCCCATTTAACAGCATTAGCAATAACTTTCATTACATCTTTATTGTAATAACTCGGATTTGTCTCATGACCCGGACGGAAGTAAAAAATCTTACCATTACCCCTGCTGAAAGTACAGCCACTTCTGAACACTTCTCCTCCCTCAAACCAGCTTATGAATATTAGTTCATCTGGTTCTGGGATATCAAAGAATTCACCATACATCTCTTCTTCAGGCAACTCTATATATTCTTTATTCAGTCCTTTAACAATAGGATGACCTGGTTTAACTATCCAGAGTCTTTCTTTCTCATCAGCACAACGCCATTTGAGATCACAGCTTGTTCCCATTAATTTCTTAAATATCCGGGAAAAATGACCTGAGTGAAGAACGATTAACCCCATGCCTGATAGTACTCGATGGTGTACCCGCTCAACAATTTCATCTACAACTTCTTCATGAGCACAGTGACCCCACCAGATTAACACATCAGTATCTTCAAGCACCTCACTGGTCAATCCGTGCTCAGGTTCATCGAGTGTAGCTGTTTTAACGTTCATATCCAAACCCTGTAGATATTCAGCAATTACAGTATGCATACCTTCTGGATAAATTTCTTTACATTCCTCCATATCTTTCTCATGACGGAATTCATTCCAGACAGTAACTTTAATCTTTTTTTCCATAATTTAACCTCCATTTGCTGTATGCCAGAGTTTCTTATAACATTTCCAAATACTTTTTTCTAAAATATCTTTCACTGTTTCAAGCTATCAATAAACAAAATCATTTTAGAAGCAATTAAAAAATTAATGCCTTATTCAACTAATTAACCCAACATTTCTTTAAGATTATTCATGCTTATCTCAATACTTTCCAGTGATGGTCTTTTACACTGGTCCTGCTCTACAATCAACCAGCCTGCACCTACTTCTTCAGCTGCATTAATAATAGCCTTTATGTCTATTACTCCTTCACCAACCTCTGCAAAATCACCAGTATCTGCTTCCATGTCCTTCAGATGTACCATTGGAACCCTACCGCTATATTGCATGAGATAGTTAACAGGGTCAAGACCGGCTTTTTTGACCCAGTATGTATCCAGTTCTACCTTCAGAAGGTCTTCTGAAACATTTTTATATATTAGATCCAGACCATGTTCGTCATTGAAACTTTCAAATTCATGGGCATGGTTGTGGTAACATAGTACCAGGTCTTTTTCCTTTAGTTTTGACCCAAGCTCTCTAAGTTCATCTGCCATGGCCAGAAAGTCTTCTTTCCCATTGTAATCTGCATATGGTACTACGATATACTTATTTCCAATAGTCTTGTTATATTCAATTACCTCATCAAGCTCATTTCTTAATAAATCTATAGCAGTATGACTGCCCACAGCTTTTAGTCCCAGTCTATCTAAATGACCTTTCATCTCATTTGCCTCCAGATCTCCAAATCCAGCAAATTCAACACCTGTATAGCCCAGTTCTGCTACTTTTTCCAGGGTTCCTATGAAATCATTTTTCAACTCTTCTCTAACAGTATATAATTGAACAGCAATTGGTAAACTCATTATAATTCACTCCTCTTATTTCTAGATTATTTAAATACTATATTTACACATTTAAGTTATGATTTTATTTTTCTCCCAAGTAATTAGCAAAAAGTTCATTTAGCTAACTCTCAATACTTTCTTTCAATGACAATAAACTAACTAATCATCAAAAACTACTTTCTTTCCGGATTTACCTGACTGATAGATAGCACATACCATTTTCTGAGTTTTCAGTGCATCTGCCCCAGTTACATCAGGTTCTACGCCTTTTTCCAGAGCCTGATAATAGTTTTTGATCTGCTTTGTATGACTTACTCCCCAGTAGCTCTTGACATTTCCATAATTAAATGACTCATTGGGGTTTGGACCAGCTATAAATTCTCTACCGTCATTAAATTTAACAGAAGCATTGTCTGATACCATTTTTATGAGGCCATTTTCACAATGTAATTCTATCTCTACTGGTGCATTATAACTATAATAATTAATCGTATAAAAGCCAGTCAGCACTCCATTTTTATATTTAATGATTCCTTCCGCTGAATCCTCTACCTCTATTATATCATGTGCCCTGTTGGATATATTGGCATCCACATATTCTATCTCATCATCTACAAACCAGCGCATCAGATCAAGGGTGTGAATGGCCTGGTCTATCACAACTCCACCACCCTCTTTTTCCCAGGTTCCTTTCCAGTCACTGCCGGTATAGTATTCGTCAGAGCGATCCCAGGTTACTGATAATTTTCCGGAGTGTATTTTTCCAAGGGCCTCTGATTCCAATGTGTTTTTGATAAGAACAGCCCCAGGGTTATATCGGTTCTGGAAGATAACACCCAGTGTAACATCATTGTCCTCAGCAGCCTTAACCATCTCCTCAGCATCCTCAAATTTTATAGACATCGGTTTTTCTGTCAGGACATGTAAACCAGCCTTACAAGCATCAATGACTATTGGAGCATGCAGATAGTGGGGTGTGCAGACATGTAGTACATCGAGATCAATCTTATTAATCATTTCCTTGTAATCAGTAAAATAATCTACTGAAAACTCCTCGCCCTTCTCCCGAGCACGATCTTCTTTTATATCACACACCGCCACCAGTTCTGTATTATCCATTTCTGTAACTGATACAGCATGCATGGGAAAAATATTCCCACATCCAACAACTCCTACTTTGTAATTTGCCATAATAATTTACCTCCTTGCAAACATAAAAAATTACATAGGGCCCCTACCTATAGCAAGAGCCCTAATACTAAATCTATGCCCAGAACATCTCACCGGCATCTTCTGTTATTATAACCTCTTTTAGAAAGTCAATAGCCTTTTCAAGCCCTTCAGTACTGGACATCAAACTATCTTCATGTTCTATACTCAATACATCATCATAGCCTATCATTTTCAGATTGCTAATTATATCCTTCCAATATTGATATCCATTACCATACCCAACACTGCGGAAAACCCAGGAACGATTTATTTCATCACCATAATGTTTTGTATCAAGGACACCATTTACAGCTGTATTCATTTCGTCCACCTTTGTATCCTTAGCATGGAAATGATAGATAGCATCTCCCAATTCCCTGATAGCAGCCACAATATCTATGCCCTGCCAGATCAGATGACTTGGATCAAAGTTAGCTCCTATAGTATCACCAACAGCCTCTCTTAATTTCAGTAGTGTTTCTGGATTATAGACACAGAATCCAGGGTGCATCTCCAGACATATTTTGTCAACACCATGTTCATTGGCAAAGGCAACTGCCTCTTTCCAGTAAGGAATCAAAACCTCATTCCACTGATATTCCAGGATTTCCTGGTATTCATCTGGCCAGGCACATGTTACCCAGTTGGGTTGTGTTGCCTGAGGAGAACCGCCTGGACAGCCGGAAAATGTATTGATCCTATTTATACCCAATTTTTCCGCCAGAAGTACCGTCTTTTCAAAATCACTATGATAATTATCTGCAATCTCCTG
Organism: Halanaerobiales bacterium; assembly: GCA_046546395.1. Taxonomy (GTDB): domain Bacteria; phylum Bacillota; class Halanaerobiia; order Halanaerobiales; family DTU029; genus JBDNGI01. Next base: position 3,067 of record JBKGXW010000017.1, on the reverse strand, counting down.
TACTGGATGAACAGGGTTACCATGACAACTCAAAGCACTGATTTCCATTCCATATTTATCTATTAAACCTTTAAATTCCTGAAGCTTTTTATCATCATTCAATAAAACATCTGGGTCAGCATGCTTTTTACCAGGATATCCTCCCGCTCCTATTTCTACAGCATCAACACCAGCATCTTTCAAATATTCAAGTGTCTCATCCAGGCTCTTATCGCCAAACAATACAGTTAAAACACCTAATTTCATTCAAATTACCTCCTTATTATACTCTTGACTCTATTACTATTTTCTCATTTTTATTCTAAAATTTCAAAAGGGTTTTATTAATAATCTATTTCGTTATGTAACATCTATGAATGATCTCTATAGAAGTTACTAATATACTCATTCAGACATTTTGATCAAACATTTTTCCGTAAATTAATATGGTGAATAACTTTATTTATTAAAATAAACTGGTTTACCTGTTCTGGCTGATTCATAGATTGCTTCAAGTATTTCTGTAACAATCAGTGCCTGCTCAGGCTCTACAACCAGTGCATCTCCATTAAAGATAGCATTATAGAAAGTTCTAGCCTCTTTGTCTGCCGGAGACATAGCTTCACCCTCGTAGAAATCTACTCCACCTTTATCAAGCTGTGGTTTTTCAATATAGTGTTTGCCATATTTCTGGCCGTTAATTCTCAAACCATCCCTCATATCAGCACCTGCCAGGGTACCACATAGGGTAGTTCTTGCTTCGCCTACATCAAGGGTATTTAAAGCCCAACTGGATTCAAGTATAACTGTTGCACCATTTTCCATTACCACAAAGCCAAAAGCAGAGTCTTCTACAGTAAATTCATCTGTATCCCATGGTCCAAAGGAGTTGGCCTTAGATTTTTCTTCATTATCAGCCAGTTCACGATAACTAGTGCCCACAACATATTTTGGAGTGTAATTATTCATCATCCATAAAGTCAGGTCTAGAGCATGTGTACCAATATCAATTAACGGTCCACCACCCTGAGCTTCATCATCGAGGAATACACCCCAGGTCGGAACAGCTGCCCGCCTGATCGCATGTGCCTTGGCAAAATAGACATTACCTAATTCACCCTCCTGACATGCATTATGTAAATATTGTGAATCAGCACGATAACGATTCTGATATCCAATAGTCAATATATTACCTGTTCGGTTAGCTGCTTCTACCATCTTACGGGCACCTTCTGTTGTTTTAGCCATTGGTTTTTCACACATAACGTGTTTCCCGCTTTCCAGTGCAGCAACAGTTATAGGTGCATGTGAGTCATTTGGGGTCAGTACATGAACTGCGCCAATCTCTTCATCTTCGAGTAATTCTGTATAATCTGTATATATCCTGGCATCTTCAATACCAAATTCTTCAGCAGCCTCCCTGGCCCTTTCTTCAATAATATCGCAGAAGGCTACCATCTCAACTTCTTCCATCTTTGCCAGAGCCGGCATGTGTTTACCATTTGCAATTCCGCCACAACCAATAATTCCTACTTTGATCTTTTCCATTATAATTCCTCCTACTTTAATTAATATATATTTTATATTGAATTAATCAGGGTATCCTATCTCATACAGATGAGATTGTCCCTGAAAAATTCACTACACACCGGAAACCTTTATCAGATTCATTTATATTTGATCCATTTATTTTTAATCTATATTTATAGTATAGTCTCTAGATAATAAAATTAGTCTATAGTATATATTTTATAAAACTAATTTACCTCATTTATTAATGATTTATCTTTATATTTAGTAAAATATCCGAACACCTTGCTATTACGTCATTCATGCAATAGTCTAAATTCCAGATACTCCTACAATTAAATAGCAAAATGTCTGGTTTATAATAATTCTCATATAAAAGTTTAAATATTACTTCAAGTTATTTCAGAGTAGACTGTCGAATGATTAACTCATGCTCCATATATATTTCTCTGGAAGAGATATTGTTGTTTTTTATCAGGTTTATTAATATCTCCATAGAAATCTTTCCCAGTTCATATCTGGGCTGGGATATAGTGGTCAATTGAGGATCATACATTGAAGCTATACTGGTGTTATCAAAACCAACAACAGCTATATCTTCAGGTATTCTAAGACCGCTTTCTTTGATAGCTTTAATAGATCCTATTGCTGTTATATCAGAAATAGCAAATATAGCACTGGGGGGATTTACCATCTGGAGTAATTCTTTTGTGGCGCGAAAACCACCCGTAAATCCATAACTGCCATATTTAATTAACTCTTTATCTATTTTTATTTCAGCATCTTTCAATGCTTTTTTGTATCCTTTTTCCCGCTGCATTGCAGATAATAATCTGTTATACCCACTGATCATACCAATCCTCTTATGACCCAATTTGATAAGATGATTAACTGCAGTATAACCAGCAGCTATGTTATCAATAGAAATATGAGGAAGATCAGCACCCTCTTTATATTCACAGCATTGAACTACAGGAAAGTTATTTCCAATCCGTGTAAGTTCATCGCTTTCAATCTCCGGTTCCATCAGTATTACACCATCAACCAGTCTGTTTACTAACAAATCCAGGTAGGAGCGTTCTCTTTCTGCTTCAGAGTCAGTATTACATATCATAATATTATAACCATACTTGTGTCCTACATCTTCAATACCTTTTACCACTTTTGAATAAAATGGATTGGAGATATTCTGCAGGATAACAAGTATTATTTTCGTTTCAGCTCTTCGCAAATTTCTGCCAAGATAATTGGGTTGATAGTTTAGCTCACTAATAGCTTTTTCAACCCTGGCCCTGGTCTCTGGAGTAACTACAACCTGTTTGTTCAGCACTCTGGAAACAGTAGCGATTGATACCCCGGCCTTTTCAGCAACATCCCTGATAGTAGCCATAAGAATCCTCCCATGTAACGGTTTACATCGCATTGCATAATAAGGAGTTTATATGTATATTTATTAGCGTGTAACGGTTTACAATGTAACGGTTTACACATCATATATTACTACATTGTTTTGCAGATGTCAAATGAAAATATAAAATGTTTTAGCACCCACATTATT